>JAFVRI010000203.1 GCA_017504335.1 Clostridia bacterium | reverse complement strand
CTCCGTTTCCAAGACCTACCTGCTCCGCGATCCGCTCCTGGCTCTCCCCCTGTCGCAAAAGCCGTATGGCCGCTTTCACTCGCACCCGTGTTACATATTCGGTCAGAGTGGTTCCCGTATAGGCTCGAAACGCGGTCATCAGCGTGGTTCTCCCCACTCCAGTCCGCCAAGCAAGCTCGCGCGCCACGATCCGCTCGGAATAGTGAGTATCGATATACCGCAATGCCTCTACAATATAAGGCGGAGGCGACTCCAAGGAGATATCTTCCTCCTGGCGGTCGATTTCCGCAATATAGGACAAAAGCCAAAGGATACACAATCGCTGACGGAAGGGATCGGTTTCTTCCCGAAGAGCGAGCAACCTTGCTCGGCAAAGCTCCTTCTGTTCATCGGTCAACATAAGAATGTTGCCGCTCGTTCCAAACACTTTCAAAAGACTTCGCCATTCGGGAACGTAGTCTGCCACAAACTCATGAGAAAAAGAGAGATTGACACGACTGTAAAGCCCGGGAGCGGTCAGATACATCCAGTGGGGCATATGCGGTGCGGTCAGCACCAGTCGGCTTTGCGCTCCGTCCACTGAGCGATCCGCCAACAGAGATTTCACGTTTCCCGTCAGGATCAAGCTGATCTCGTAAAAATTATGGGTATGAAAATCCGCCATGGTAGACTGATAGCCCTCTGTCACGATCACTCGACAGTTGTGCCATTGGTAGGTATATCCGTCCTGTTCCGAAATCATAACGCGCATCCTCTCCCTCTTTTTGATCGAAATTCATTATAGCATTTCATGAATGATTTGTCAATATATCGAAATTTTTTTCAGTTTGTTTCTATTAAAATCGAACGATTTGCAAATTATATTGAACGATTGCGCATTGCTTTTTCTTCTCAATTTCTGTATAATAGCAGTATAGATTTTACTCACACACAAGGAGGAATCCCCTATGAAAATCGGAACCTGTGTCAACGCCAAGGATTCTGTATTCGATGCTCCAAAAACCGCAGACTATCTGGAGCCTGCAGCATCTGCCATCTACAAATATGATGATGAGCTGTTTGCGCGTGTCAAGCAAGCGACCAAGGACGGGCTGCTCCGTATGTACAGCACCAACGTGTTGATTGACTCCTCTATGAGACTGACGGGTCCCGACGTAGACCTTCATGCCATTCGGAGCTACTGTGAACGATCCTTTGATCTTTTGGATCAACTGGGTATCAAAATGCTGGTGTTCGGTTCGGGAAAGGCCAAGCACGTACCCGATGGCTTCCCCATGGAAAAGGCTTGGGATCAGCTCTTTGAGTTGGGCAATCTCCTTGCCGACGAGGCAAAGAAGCACGGACAGATCATTGCCGTAGAGCCTCTTTCCTATCAGGACGTAAATATCGTCAATACCGTCGAGGATGCGGCGTATTACGCAAACACCGTCAATCGGGACAACTTTAAGATCCTTGTGGATTTTTACCACTTCCACAACAACGGCGAGGAGTTTGCTTCCATTGAAAAGCACCGTGATCTATTGGTTCATGCCCACTTTGCCGCTCCCATTACCCGTATGCCTCCCAGAACCGATGAGGAATGGGCATATTTTAAGGAATGCGTCTCCCTACTCAAGCGAATTGGCTATAAGGGTCGCATGAGCTTTGAAGGACGCACGGCTCCGGTTGAGGAGCGGGAAGCCATGCTTCTGAGAATGAAGGAAATCGAACAAACGATCTGACCGAAAAAAGGGGTTGAGCGATTCGCTCAACCCCTTTGATATTGAATTCAGTTTCCTCTCAGGGTTCTTTCACGGTAGCGGTCGGTTCTGCCCGCAAGCGCGCGGAGCGCGTCTCCCGCCTCGGGATCCCCAACGGCATACTCACGCATGAGCCGTCCCTCTTCCACGCAAAGCTCGTCATGTCCCGGAAAATACTCGGTCAGGAGGAATCGCACGTATTTGACCAAACGATAAGGACCGTATACACGGGGCTCTTCGCCGTATACCTCCTCTACCGCTACGCTGTATCCGTTCATTATCGCCTCACGGATGGAGTCGAATTCCATATCCTTGGCAAACAGCACGGTCTTGGACATCATGAAATAGGTGGCAGAGTCGGTTCCGTGGGAATCGCTGGAGCCAACGATCGGGATCTTGACGCCTTCCTCCCTCATCTGTTGCCAGAAGGAGGTCTGGATGTTGTTTTCATGAACCGTCTGTCCGCCCGTCAATTCGAAGGCATCGTAGATTCCCGAACGGAATACGTGCTCCAATACCGCCGTGTTCATGTTGTACACACCCGGCTTGTGAATCCAAAAGGGATGCGGAACGATGGTCATTCCACCCGCCGCTTGAATTTGCTCGTGAATCCATTTACGATAGCAATATTCCAGAGGGTGAACCCCTGCGGGGGTTTCGGTATGCTCGGCCTCCTCCAAAAGCTTTTGATGGATTTCCTCCTCGTTGCTGTGATAGAGCGCATTGACACTGTATCGGCTTCCAAAGTTGACCACGTGGATCCATCCTCTCAGATGGACCTCTTCTCCACGGAACATTTTCAGTCCGCAAGGCAGATTCTCATATGCCTTTACCATACGGTCGGAGGGTTCCCAATTATGGTGATCGGTCAAAGCAAAGAAATCAAAGCCCTCTTTGCGGTAGTTTGCCGCAACGATCAGCGGATCCTCCTTTCCGTCCGAGCCCGTGGAATGGGAATGGAAATCGCCCCGATAGGGGTTTCTTTCATACAGATCGGGCAGAAGCGAATAGACGTGAAATTCCAAAGGTTTCTTTTTGTTTGCCTCGTCCGCCTCGGTGGTCACGGAAAGCGTCCATTCCTGCTCGCCGAAAAAGGCGTAGGTGATCGAAAGGCATCCGTCCACGGGACGCACACGGAGACGGTCAAAGGAGATGGGCTTCTCCAAAATGGCGGTCTGCGGATAGACCTCCATAGGGACGATCTGTACCAAATACTCGGTGTCATCGCAAAAGCGAAGTCCGTCGCCAAGGGGGCGAACGGTCACGGTAGAGGTCTTGTCTGCGGGAACCAAACGGGGGGTTACCCGATATTTCGACAGAGAGATTTTCTTATTGAGATTCATGGTCGTTTCCTTTCCGTTTTTT
>JAFVRI010000202.1 GCA_017504335.1 Clostridia bacterium | reverse complement strand
GGATGATCCCATGCGCGCGGATTCTCCCATGAAAGCTCCCTTTGACGGAGAGGGTGTGGCAACCTACAAAAAGAATGTGATCGAAAACGGTGTGCTGAAAACCCTTTTGTACGATCTGGCAACCGCTGATCGCGCGGGTGTTTCCTCTACGGGAAACGGACAGAGAGCGAGCTATTCCGACGCGGTGGGAGTCAGTCCGTTCAACTTTTATATTGCCCCTGCCGAAAATACGTGGGAGGATCTGCTCAGAATGGCGGACGGCGGGATTTGTATTACCGGCTTCAAGGGACTTCATGCGGGTTGTAATGCCGTAACGGGAGATTTCTCCATTGAATGTGAGGGCTATCGGATTCGGGACGGTAAGGCTGCTGAGGCGATCAAATCATTTACGATTGCGGGAAATTTCTTTGAGCTTCTGAAATCAATCGAGGCACTGGGAGATCAGGTGAAATTCGGGATTCCTTCCGGATTTACCGTGTTTGGCTCGCCCGACGTGTTGATCCGATCCATGAGTGTGGGTGGAAAATAAAAAATCTGTTGACAACAGGGAATTCCTGTGATAAAATAATATATTATAATATTTTTTGGTAAAATGGAAGGAAGACAAACATGAAAAACACCGAAAAAACAATGGACAAAATCGTTGCACTGTGTAAGACACGCGGATTCATTTTCCCCGGATCCGAGATCTACGGCGGACTTGCCAATACCTGGGACTACGGTCCTCTGGGTGTGGAGCTGAAGAACAATGTCAAGAAGGCATGGTGGAAGAAATTTGTTCAGGAGAATAAATATAATGTAGGCTTGGATGCTGCGATCCTGATGAACCCCCAGACTTGGGTGGCTTCGGGTCACTTGGCAGGATTCTCCGATCCCTTGATGGACTGTCGCGAGTGCCATGAGCGCTTCCGTGCCGACAAAATGATCGAGGATTTCTGTGCGGAGAACGGCATCGAGCTGGAGAAACCTATTGATGCCTTTACTCAGGCTGAAATGAAGGAGTTTGTGGAGTCTCACAATATTCCTTGTCCTACCTGCGGAAAGCACAACTTCACCGATATCCGTCAGTTTAATCTGATGTTCAAGACCTTCCAGGGCGTTACCGAGGATGCGAAGAATACTGTATATCTCCGTCCCGAGACCGCTCAGGGTATCTTTACGAACTTTGTCAGCGTTCAGAGAACCACCCGTAAGAAGCTGCCCTTCGGTATTGCTCAGATCGGTAAGTCCTTCCGTAATGAGATCACTCCCGGTAACTTTATTTTCCGTGTCCGTGAGTTCGAGCAGATGGAGCTGGAGTTCTTCTGCAAGCCCGGAACCGATCTGGAGTGGTTCAACTACTGGCGTTCCTTCTGCCGTGATTGGTTGTTGGCGATCGGCTTGAAGGAAGAGAACCTGCGCCTGCGCGACCATTCCCCCGAGGAGCTTTGCTTCTACTCTAAGGCAACCACCGACTTCGAGTTCCTGTTCCCCTTCGGATGGGGCGAGCTTTGGGGCGTTGCTGACCGTACCGACTATGACCTGACTCAGCACCAGAATACCTCCGGTAAGGATCTGACCTACTTCGATCAGGAGACGGGCGAGCATTACATTCCTTACGTGGTCGAGCCCAGCTTGGGTGTGGAAAGAAGCGTACTGGCTGTTCTTTGCGATGCGTATGATGAGGAAGTCATTGATGCGGAGAAGAATGACGTGAGAACCGTGATGCACCTGCATCCCGCTCTGGCTCCCTTCAAGGCTGCCATTCTTCCTCTTTCCAAGAAGCTGTCCGAGGGTGCTGAGGCAATCTACTCCGATCTCGCAAAGTACTTCAGCGTAGATTACGATGAGGCAGGCTCGATCGGTAAGCGTTATCGCCGTCAGGACGAGGTGGGAACTCCTCTTTGCATTACCTATGACTTTGAATCCGAGACCGACGGTTGCGTAACCGTTCGTGACAGAGATACCATGGAGCAGGTTCGTATTCCGATTGCGGATCTGAAGTCCTACATCGAAAAGGTTATTGAATTTTAAGGAGGTACCGCATGGCTGCAGGAAGAAGTAACGTGACACGCATTCTGATCAGTATTATCTTTATCGTTCTCGGTGTCAACTCGGTGTTTGATGCCTTTGAGGCACTCCTTGAATTGGATCTGGCAGGCATTCTCGGCTCTGCGCTGGGTGTGCTGATGTTTGTGACGGGACTCTTTGGACTGTTTCGCACAAAGGTGAAGGTCTGCCGTGTTTTGGGAATCTTCATTTGTGTGCTGTCCGCATTGAACTTTGCCATGGCGTTGTCAAACGGACTCTTTGATGTAAGCTCCCTGGTTCAGGCTCTCCTGGCTTGGATTTATTACGATTGTACTTAACCGAATCAAAACCGCCCTTGTGACCGCAAGGGCGGTTCTTTTTGATTGAGCTTTGCAAAAAAGTGAAAAATCACAGTTATTTTTTGCGATCTGGTGAAAAAATGGATTGATTTGCTGAAAAAACATGGTATAATAAGAATAGTAATCGTAAAATCGGAGGCGGAAATGGAGATCTTTTTGACCGATTTCGGTACAACCTTTCGGATGGAGCATTTTTCTGGCTTGTCCGTAATGCGGTATGCGCACATTCATGCACAGTACGAGTTGTATTTTTGCACCGAAGATGTGGAGCAAAGGTCGGTTATTAACGGTGTGGAGTATGTGTACCAATATCCGTGTGTGATTCTTTCGCCCCCGTATACGGTCCATTCCATGTCCTGTACGGACACAAGGGCAGTGGACTTTGATCGCTACGTATTTTACTTTGATGAGGAGATGCTTTCTTCCTACAAAACCGAGCTGATCCCCTCGGCACTTCGACAGATGGGCGAGGGAAGAATTTTTCGACTGAGCCAGGATCAGGCGGAATATTTGAAGCGATTGCTGGTATGGTGCGAGGAGCAACCGGATGAAATCAGCAAGAATACGAAGGAATTGACCTGCGTGCTGTTCTTGAATAAGCTGTTCGAGATCTGTTCGGAGGGACAAACCACAAAAGTGGAAGGAAGTCCAAGCTATATTCAAGAGGTGCGGAGATATGTGGTCGAGCATTTTTGTGAGCCACTTGATATACAGAATCTTGCTCGTCTCTTTTCGGTGAGCCGATCCAAGCTGGACCGTGATTTTAAGAAATATACAGGGATCACGGTTCACGATTTTCTGGAGAGCTGTCGGATCAACCAAGCCAAGCGCCTGCTGCAATCGAGGAAAGTATACTCGATTTTCGAAATTGCAACTCGTTGTGGGTTTGACAGTGAGTCCTATTTCTTTCCGTTTTTCAAGCGTCACACGGGGTTGACACCCTCGGAATTTCGAAATGAATATCGGAAAGTATCTGATCATGAATCCAAGCCGTCATGCGGCAACAATAAAAAGAAAGAAGGAGAACAAAATGGGAAAGATTACCTTTATGGGTGCGGGGAGCACAGTATTTGCTAAGAACGTCATCGGCGACTCTATGATGACCGATGCGCTCAGAGACTTTGAGTATGCGCTCTATGACATTGACGAAAAGCGTCTGGAGGATTCCTACCGTATGGTTTGCCTCCTGAACAAGAATGTTAACGAGGGAAGAGCCACCGTTACCAAGTATCTGGGTGTACCGAACCGTAAGGATGCCCTCCGCGGAGCTGATTTCGTGGTCAATGCCATTCAGGTCGGTCTCTACGACCCATGTACCATCATTGACTTTGAGGTTCCGAAAAAGTACGGTCTGCGTCAGACCATTGCCGATACCCTCGGCATCGGAGGAATCTTCCGTGCCTTGCGTACGATCCCCGTATTGCAGGATTTCGCCGACGATATGGCGCAGGTCTGTCCCAACGCATGGTTCCTGAACTATACCAATCCCATGGCAATGTTGGCGGGCTATATGCAGAGATATACCGACATCAAGACCGTCGGTCTTTGCCACAGCGTTCAGGTTTGCTCCAGAAGTCTGTTAAAGAGAGTGGGCATGGAGCTTGAAACACCCTACTATGAAAAGATTGCGGGAATCAACCACATGGCATGGCTCCTTGAGATCAAGGATAAGGACGGAAACGATCTCTACCCCGAGATCCGCCGCCGCGCGTGCGAGATCTTAGAAAATCCTCCCGAGGACTTCAACGATCTGGTTCGCTTTGAATACATCCGCCGTCTGGGCTATTACTGCACCGAGTCCAGTGAGCACAACGCGGAGTATAACAATCTGTTTATCAAGTCCAAATATCCCGAGCTGATCGACCGTTACAGAATTCCTCTGGATGAATATCCCCGCCGTTGCGTAAACCAGATCGCAAAGTGGGAAGAGCAGAGACAGGAGTACATCAACGGAAATATTACCCATGAGCGCTCGAAGGAGTACGCATCCCGTATTATGGAGGCCATCGTGACCGACGTGCCTTATGAGATCGGCGGAAACGTGATCAACAAGGGCTTGATCACCAACCTGCCCCGTGAGGCTTGCGTAGAAGTTCCTTGTCTCGTAAACAAGCAGGGAATTCATCCTACGGTTGTGGGGGATCTTCCCGTACAGCTTGCGGCAATGAACCGTACCAATATCAACCCTCAGCTTCTGACCATCGAAGCGGCAGCAACCCGCAAGAAGGAGCATATCTATCAGGCGGCTATGCTGGATCCTCATACCTCCGCAGAGCTTTCCATCGACGATATTGTTGCACTTTGCGATGATCTGATCGAAGCCCACAAGGGTTGGTTGCCCGAATATCACTAAAAATTTGCCCGCGTATGAAAACCATACGCGGGCACTTTTTGTTATTTTTTACCGTACCAAACAGCACCGTCGTCTTGCTTGACAAGGGAAAGTCCGTTCTTTTCGAGAAGCGAATCGGGCAAGGGAGAATCGGTAATGACGTGATCGATCTCGGAAAGGGAAGTCATTCGGTAGGCGGATCGGCTGTTGAATTTTTCGGAGTCACACAAAAATACAGTCTGTCGGCTGCGTCGCATCATGACACGGCGCAAGGCTGTCTCCTCTTCGGAATAGTCCGAAATGGTTCCCTCCTCATCCAAAGCGGAGGAGGAAAAGAAAAAAAGATCGGCATTGAAGCCCGAAGCGGTCTCCTCGGCGGTATTTCCCACAAAAGCCATGGAATCCTTGAGCAAGCGTCCGCCCGTGGAAACCGTTCGGATATTTTGCTCGGACAGGGAACGGCAAATAGGGTATCCGTTGGTTACTACGGTCAGATCGTCTTCCTCCTGAAGGTAATCCGCCAAATGCATGACCGTGGTGGAGGCATCGGTGAAGATCAGATTTCCCGAGGAGATCAATTCTGCCGCCAATCGGCAGATCTTTGCCTTTTGCTTGGATTGGGTTCCGCTTCGGAAGGAGACGGGTGCCTTCCTTTTTTCATCGGCGGGAATCGCTCCGCCGTGACTTCGGTGGATCATCCCTTCGTTTTGCAAAAAATTCAGATCCCGTCGTATGGTTGGAAGGCTGGCATATAGACGCTCTGCCAGATCTTTGACGGAAGCAAAGCCCTCTTCCTTCAAAATATCGAGAATTTCGTTGTGACGTTGATTTTTATACATGACAACCTCTTTGATCGTTTTTGATCGTTTTTAATATATAAAGCCAAACATTGACAGAAAACGATCATTCTATTATAATTATAGCGTAAGAAGAAAATTTGTCAATACAAAAGGAGAAATAAAATGGTAAAACTGATTGCCTTTGATCTGGACGGAACTTTGACGCAACACAAAACCAAACTGGATGCGAAAAACAGATCGGTTCTCGACCGTCTTTCCAAAAAAGTATTCCTTAGTCATGGTCGGTGCAGGGCAGTGCATGCGTATTTTCAATCAGATGGAGCAGTATCCCATTGATATCATTGGAAACTACGGATTGCAGTACATGAAATACAGCAAAGAGGAAAAGGCCCTTGTTCCCGTGAGAGATCTGACCTTTCCTTGTGAAAGAGAATCGGTTTCTGAGCGTGTGACCATGCTCCGTGAAAAGTACGGTTTTACCGAATTCAAAGGGGAGAATGTCGAATTTCACCCTTCGGGATGCGTGACCTTCCCGATTCTTGGTACCAAAGCCGATGCGTCGGATAAGCTCGCCTTTGATCCCGATCGCTCCAAGCGTCGGAAAATTTATGACGAGGTGTGCGAGGTTTTTTCCGAATACATTGTATTTGTGGGAGGAAGCTCCTCCTTTGATATGGCGCCGAAGCCTTACAATAAGTATTACGCGTTGGATCTTTACTGCAAGGAGCACGGTTATGCTCATGATGAGGTCGTGTTCGTGGGAGATGACTACGGAACGGGTGGAAATGACGAGTCGGTCTATCGTTCGGATTTTGGATTCGTTTGCGTGGATGATTATCAAAAATTGGAAGAAGCTCTTGCACATTTGCTTTGATTGTGATACAATGATAGGAGAATCTTAAATCAACGAATAGGAGAAGCATAGATGGAAATCAAAGAATTGTTGGCGGGTGTTGAGGTTTGTTCTTGCGGAAAATCCCACAAGTGCCCTATTGATTACGTGATTATTTCCGAGCAAGCATGTGACAGTCTTCCCGAAATTACCAAGGATTATAAGAACATTCTGCTTGTCGCCGATCGCAACACCTTCCGTGTAGGCGGTGCGGTGGTGCAGGAGAAGCTCGGCGATCGTTTGGCGGATACCCTTATCTACCAAACCGAGGAGGTTTTGGTTCCCGATGAAAAGGCAATTGCGGAGCTGAAGAGCCATGTGACCGAGGCAACCGATTTGATCATCGGTATCGGATCGGGCGTCATCAACGATCTGTGCAAGCACGTGAGCTTTGAAGCAGGTCTTCCTTATTACATTGTTGCCACCGCGCCTTCGATGGACGGATACGCATCCAAGGGATCCGCACTGATTCTGGACGGCATGAAAGTAACGCTGAACGCCAATGTTCCCAAAGCGATCATTGCCGATGTGAATATGTTGAAGGATGCTCCGTTCGAAATGATCCAGGCGGGATACGGCGATATCATCGGTAAGTATTCTTGCTTGAATGACTGGAAGCTGAGCCATCTGGTCAATGACGAATACCTTTGCGAATTTGTTATGAATGCGACCTATGAAGCGGTGGAAAAGACGGTTCGTTTGGCAGACGGTCTTGTGAATCGAGATACCGAAGCGGTTGCAGCCTTGATGGAAGCACTGGTGGCAGTTGGCATTTTGATGGCATATGTAGGAAATTCCCGTCCCGCATCGGGAAGTGAACACCACTTGTCGCACTATTTTGAAATCGTCGGCATTGTTCGCGGTGAAACATATCTGCCCCATGGAATCGACGTGTGCTGCTCTGCGATCGAAACTGCTAAGATAAGAGAGGAGCTGCTGAAGATCGAGGACATCGACGCATACACGACCTGCTTTGAGCGCAGTGTATATGAGGAAAATATTCGTCGCATTTATACCGCCATTGCCGATGAGGTTCTTGCATTGCAGGATAAGCTTGGCTGGTATAACGAGGACCGTGTTTCCGTTTACCGTGAAAAGTGGCAGGAGATCCGCAAGGTACTTGCTGACTGTCCTTCTTCGGCAGAAATGCTTGCCCTGACCGAAAAGATCGGATTGTCCCACGCTGACTTCGTAAAGCTCTACGGAGAGGATAAGATCGCTGACGCACATTTCTATGCCAAGGATCTGAAGGATCGCTATACCGTTCTTTGGATGTATTACGATTTGTTCGGACAAAGATAATCAAAAAAGAAGAGTCATTTGACTCTTCTTTTTTATTTAGAAGGGAATCACCTTTCCCATAATGGCATCGGGACGGATCAATTCTTGGTTGACGGTACAAATAATAAGAAATCCGTTTCCGGTTGCGATGCCGCCTGTTCCTGTAAATCCGATGGCATCTCCTTTTTTGACTACGTCACCGATGCTGACAGAGCCCCGGCTCAAATGGCCGTACAGAATCCGTAAGCCGCAGCCGTGATCGATGATCACATAGTTGCCGAATGAGGGAGATGCTCCGGTCTTGATGACCGTACCGTGATTCCATGAGGCGACCGCCTGCGGAGTCTCCTCCGCGGAACAAAATTCTGTTCCTATCAGAGAGAGTGTCTCATTTGCTCCGATAAGGATCGGATCGTTGTGCTGATATCCGACTGTAAATCCGTCATTCATAGGATTTCCAAAGGCTTCCTTTGGAATAAAGAAGGTATTGGTATTTGTTGTCACCGCTTGGATCAGACTCTGACATTCTCCAAGCATCTCCTCCTTTAGGAGAGTCGGATGAAGCAAATCGGATTTTTGGAGAAGAGGCTCCTTAATGGGAGAGGATTTGAGAGGAAGCTGGAAGAGTTGCTTGGAGGCTCCGTAGGATACCTCGAATTCCAAGGAAATGTCTTTTGTATCCTCGGGAATAGGAAGCAAGGCATAGGCTGTGGAGCCTCTAAGGCTGACGGTAGGCTGGGAACACCAATCGGATTGAATTCGGATCTTAGCCGGATCGGAAATGTTGGAGCAGGAAAGAAGAATCCAATCTCCGGGGGAAACCATCTGGGAGGAAAGGGAAAATTTGGAGGGGTTCTGAATGCGAACCAAGAAATCATACTGGGCTGTTCCGTAGAAGGAGGATGATTCGGTTTGCTTCCAGACCGCAGTGAGCTTGAGCTTTACCGTGTTTTTTGTATTGATAGAAAGGTCGTGAAGATCATTGAAGCTGACCCGATAGGTTCGTCCGGAGTCCTCCACAGTTGCAGTGCATTGTGTTGGCGGAGTCTCAAAGCTTAATCCGATCCCGCCGGTAATGCTATATGTGATTTTTTCCTCAGTGGTTTGGGATGAGGTGGCGGAAACATACGTTCCTTCCGAATTTTTGTAGTGCCAGTCGATTTTGGACGGCATGATGATATCGTTGTCAATAGAATAAAGAAGAGGAGGAGCAGAGGTCGAATAAAAGGGAGCAGCGTAGGAAGATGTGATAAAATCTCGGGTATACAGGGAAGAGACGGTGTAAATTTTTTCGTTTTCGTCAATCAGATAGTCAGCGGTACCGTCTAACGAAAAAAAGCACTTGATGATGGAGGAGGCTCCGTTGATCTGGACGGAAGCGGACAGATAAGGATCCGATGACGGATCTCCGGGAGCATCGGCAACTTCCTTTTTGTTGGATTGTATATGGTAAAAATAAACAATCAAAGAGTCCTTTGAGGAGTTTTCTACAATTCCTTCCTCCGATGCGATGAGTGTTCCGTCCTGCCTATAAAGAGAGACAGAACAGAAATTGGATTGATTCTGCTCCATGTATTGATAGATTCTCGCCAGATGCAGAGGGATCAATAACACGAATATCAACAGAATTCCCATAAGGACCTTTTTGATTTTCAGCTTTCTCGCCAGATTCGAAATAGCGGACGGGCGAGCTTTCTTTTGCTTCATGGGGATGTATCACCTTCCTTGCTACCATCATTATACAACAATTGGAGAGGAAGGTCAAGTATAATTTTTAAATGAGGGAATAACTCCATCCGTAGCTTTTTGCGTATTTGTGAGCAAAGGAATCATTGTGACAGTAAATCGTAAAGGTATTGCTCTGTGGAGCAAAGGCGGAATAGCCGATGGATGTAACCGATTGAGGAATTGTGACAGATACCAAAGCGGTACATTCGTTGAAGGCAAACCAATCAATTTTTTTGATGCCGTTGGAAATGATCACGCTTTTTATTTTTTTGGATGTAAACGCGCTGTCGCCAATGGCGGTTACTTGATATCCGTCAATCACGGAGGGAATGACAATATGACTGTCGGATCCCGTGTATCCTGTGATGATTGCGGTGGTTCCTTCCTTTTTATATAGGAATTGTGATACGGAGGGCTTCTCGGTAGTGGCGGTATCGCTTCCTTCCGTTTGCTCGGCGGAGCCCGAATCGGTGCTTGAAGAGTCAGACGAGGACGGGACGGAATTTTTTAACTCAGCAAGCTGAGCCTGCAGCTTCTTGATTTCCTTTTGATATTCAGCCTCGGATATGTACTGATTTTGCTGAAGCTCCAGAATTTTGTCCTCCAGCTCTCGGATCATGCTTTCATAGGTTGTCCCGTCCGTTTGGAGGGAGCTATCTGCGGGGGGATTGTTTCCCGAAATGGAATCGGTGGGACTGCAGGCGCATGCGAACGCAGATACTAAAAGAAAAAGGGCAAGCAGTAAATAAACGGTTCTTCGTTTCATTTTGTAAAACCTCCTGTTT
>JAFVRI010000201.1 GCA_017504335.1 Clostridia bacterium | reverse complement strand
CCTTCAATGCGTGAATGGCATCGCACCGATAGAGCCATACACCGTTTTCAAAGTGGTGAACGAGACTGCGGTAGTCCAGATTGATCGTGCCAATCATAGCGTAGGTATCGTCCGCAATATAGCTTTTGGCATGAATGAACCCGGGTGTGTATTCGTAGATCTTCACTCCCGCCTTCATCAAACGGTGATAAAAGCTTTTTGTCATGCCAAACACCAGCTTCTTGTCGGGAATGTGCGGAACGATGATGCGTACATCCACTCCGCGCAGAGCGGCATTTTCAATGCTGACACAAAGATCGTTGTCAATAATGAGATAGGGCGTAGTCATGTACATATAACGGGTTGCGGTGTTTAACATGGCTTGGATCACGCTTTTGCCCACGTTGCGGGGAAATAGCGGACGGGGACCGTCACCGAAGGGGATTATATATCCGTTCTCTTCGGGAATGTCGGACTTGGGATACAGATCGAAGGTTTGTTCGGGAAGGGTAGGGACGTTGATGCCGTAATCGCAAAGAAACAGTCGGGTCAATTCCCACACGGCTTGTCCTTCCAAGCGGATTGCCGTATCCTTCCAATGTCCGAATCGTTCGATCTCGTTGATATATTCGTCGGCAAGATTCACACCTCCCGTGTATCCCACCTTGCCATCGATGACGCAGATCTTTCGGTGGTTGCGGTTATTAAATTCACTGTCCGCATTGCCCCGCAGACGGGAAAAGGGAGTGGCCTCAATGCCGTATTCCTTCAGGGTCTTGTGGTAATTTCCGGGGAGAGTTCTCATGCAACCGATGTCATCGTACAACACACGGACCGTGACACCGTGGGCGGCTTTTTTCTTTAAGATTTCCAAAACGGAATCCCAAAAAATGCCCTCTTCGATGATGAAGTATTCCATGAAAATAAAGGATTCGGCACGTTCAAGATCGAGGAGAAGCTCCTTCCACATATCCTCGCCGAGGGGATAATAGGTTGTGTGGGTATGAGTGAACAGCTTAGCGTCCGAGATACGACAGAGCATGTTTGCCTGAGCGGCAGCATGGGCGTTTTCTTTTTGCAATTCGGAAAGAAGAGGTTCTTGATTGCTCCCATATCTGTAAATCTTCAATTCATCCAGTCGAACGGTAAATTTTTTCTTGAGCTTTCGGGAATAGAAAAGGAAATAAAGCATGAAGCCGACAATCGGGAGAATCAAAACAAATAAAAGCCATGGAACCTTATAGTCGGGGTTGTCATCCGAGGAGACGATCTTGATGATACAGAAAAACTGTGTCAGATGTGCTGCTACATAAAAATAGGGAACGAAATAGCACAGCGCTACCACAATGCCGATGATCGCAAGGATTTCAAGGAGCGTCACTCCTCCCTCAAGAATATAGCGAACGGGGATGTAGTTGTATTCCTGCTCGATGATTTTTTTGCCCATATAGACCCGATATCTTTTTTTCATGGTTTGCCTCCCAAAAAGTTCTTCCACTGTAATATATCATTATAGCAGGGAGTTGTTGTCGAAAATTTTACATTTTATTTCTTTTTTGTAAATGTCGTAAATGTCCTCCCTTTTGATTTTTCTTTTTTTGAAAATCCTCTTGCTTTTTATATCTCTCTTTGTTATAATGACATTGATTGAAAAGGAAAGGAGCTTTTTATGGATTTTTTGAAGGATTATCAGCTTCTGATCGCTGACGGCAAGGATTCGCCCTTTATGAATCGCTATGACGTGTATCAGGACGGAACCACCCCCATGTACCGTGATACCGACGGAACCCTTTGGGCAATGAGCGGTCACTCCCACCTCGGACGGATCGCCATGTTTTCCGGCAAGACCTTGGAGGATATGACCCTCCAATACTACATCAATACCAACTTCAGCGTGGGGCACGCCGATTATGCTTTTTCGGGCATCCGCTATCCCGAGGGCATCCGCGCCAGAGGAAGTATCTGGCCCTTCGGACTTTACATCTGCCCCAATACCCATAGGTTTTTCTGCTTCTTCCACAACGAAACGGGCTGGAAGGCACAGGGAACCAACTACGATTCCCGTGGATACTGCGACCGCCCCGCTTTTGACTCCGATTTCCGTCACATTGGACTGATGCATTCGGATGACGAGGGAAGAAGCTGGATCTTTGACCGTTGGGTGGTGACGGCGGAAACGGTAGCCGCTACCGATCTGTTTGTTCCCGACGGACAGAATATCATTCCCCAGAAATCGGGAAGGATCTGCCTCGGAAGCGGAGATTTCTCCTGCTTCATTGACGAGGAATATATCTATCTGTTCTACAATATGTCCCGTGTGAATATGGATACCGAGCTTTGGGAGCATTGCGACGTTTACGTGGCAAGGACCCGTCGCCGTGAGGACGGTATCATGGGTGACTTTGTGAAATATTATGACGGCGCCTTCTGCGAAGCGGGTAACTTCGGAAAGGAAAGCGTCATTGTGGCGGATGCGTGGCATCCCCGTGTGATCTACCTGAAGAAGTACGGCATCTATCTGATGACCGCTTCCGACCTGCAATATGAAAACCCCAAGCAGTTTATCCGTGACGTGATGGCCATGCGGGTGAGCACCGATCTCTTGCATTGGAGTGATAAGATCTGCGCCGAAAAGGATGGCGTTCCCTTCGGTAACCATTACGTTGCTATGGTATCCGATGACGGCATGAACCAGCCCAACATCTGCGAGGGCGATGACGTGAAGGTGTTGACCAATCACAACGGCACCGATGTACTGATGTACCCCTCCAAGTGGATTAAAAAATAAAAAAGGAGAATCAAGATGTCGATTGTTTTTGAGCAGGAAACCAAAACCTTTTGGCTTGACGGAAAGGGAATGACCTATACCTTTTTCATCAATCCCTTCGGATATGCCGAGCATCTTTATTTCGGCAAGACCATTCCTCATGAGTCCCTGATGCACACCCGTGCCTACGGAGGACTTTCCAAGGGAATTCATCCCAATCCCGCCATTGAGGGACAGAGGATCTGGTCCTATAACTATATGAAGAGCGAGCTTTCCTTCTACGGTACGGGCGACTACCGCGAACCTGCTGTTCTGGTGGAGAATGCGGCGGGCGACCGTCTGTCCGATCTCCTTTACGTGGGTCACGAGATCCTTTCCGCAAAGCCTTCTATCAGCGGCATGCCCTCTATGGATGGCGGTGAGACACTGGTCCTTCACTTGAAGGATTCTCATACCGATTTCGGCGCGGATCTTTACTATACGGTGTACGACGATTGCGACGTCATTGCCCGCCGTGTAGTCTACCACAACGGGGCAAAGACCCCCGCGACCCTTCGCCGTGCTTATTCCTTTTCCCTGAGCCTTCCCGGAAACGATTATGAGGTCACCTCACTCTGGGGCTCTTGGGCGCACGAACGCTTTATGCAGAAGACCCACGTCCATCATGGAGTGGTATCCATTGACTCAAAGAATACTAGCTCTTCAGCGACCCTCAATCCCTTTATTGCCGTTTCCGATATGGGCACTACCGAAACAAACGGACAGGTATGGGGTGTCAATCTTGTGTATTCCTCTTCCTACGTATTGAAGGCGCAGGGCGATTCCGGCGGACATACCTTGCTTATGGGCGGTATCAACGACTTTGATTTCTATTGGACGCTGGATGGGGGCGAGAGCTTTGAGACCCCCGAGGTGGTGATCGCTTATTCCGCAGAAGGATTTGGTGGTATGAGCCGTGCTTTCCATGACGCTTATCGCAACCATCTGATCAATCCGAGATACGTGAAATCTCCCCGTCCTCTGTTGCTGAACAACTGGGAGGGAACCAGCTTTAACTTCGATCTGGAAAAGCTAAAGGCGATCGTAGATGCCGTGGAGGGCACGGGAATCGATACTTTCGTGTTGGACGACGGATGGTTTGGAACCTCCCGCGACGATTCTCATGCAAGCCTTGGAGACTGGCATATTGTCAACGAGCGAAAGCTGCCGGGCGGTCTCAAGCCCTTGGTGGACTACGTACATAGCAAGGGCATGAAGATGGGACTTTGGTTCGAGCCCGAGTGCCTGAATGAGGATTCCGAGGTGTTCCGCGCGCATCCCGATTACATCATCGGAGTACCCGGCCGAATCCATGGAATCGGCAGAGATTCGTTCATGATGGATCTGACCCGTAAGGAGGTTCGGGACTACATTGTGGACACCGTCAACAAGGTGATTCGTGACAACAAGCTGGACTACGTAAAATGGGACTTTAACCGTAACGTGACCGAGTCCTTCTCCCTTGGCAGAGATCCCAAGGATCAATCCCGCTTTGCGCACCTGTATGCGCTGGGTCTGTATGACCTTTGCGAACGGATCATTGAAGCGAACCCTCAGGTGTTCTTTGAAGGATGCTCGGCAGGTGGCGGACGGTTTGACCCTGCTATGCTGCATTACTTCTCCCAGATCTGGACCTCGGATAACTCCGACGCGGAAGCGAGAACCATGATTCAGTACGGTACCTCCATGTGCTATCCTCTGTCTTCCATGAGCTGTCACGTATCTGCAAGCCCCAATCACCAGACCTACCGTGTATCCACGATGAAGACCCGTGCGGACATTGCTCATCTGGGCGCAACGGGATACGAGTTGGACTCCACCGTCTTTACCGACGAGGATCGGGAAGAGGTTCGGGCACAGATCATCGAATACAAGGAATGCGACGAGAGTCTTGTGCTGGAAGGAGACCTTTACCGTATTGAAAACCCCTTTGAGGGCAATTTCTTCGGTTTCGAGTTGGTTGCAAAGGATAAGAAAAAGGCGACCCTCACCATGTATCGCCGCATCAATATCTGCAACGATTACGCAAAGAGAATTCGCCTGCAGGGATTGGATCCCGACCTTCGGTATTATATCCCCGAGCTGGATCTGACCTGCTCCGGTGCGTTGTTGATGACCGTAGGCATCGTGGTTAAGATCCGCGGCGCCGATTTCCTGACGCTGAAGTATCACATTGACGCAATTGAAGAATAAAAAAGAAGAGCGCTGTTTCCTTGGAAACAGCGCTCTTCTTTATGTAGTATGAAAATCTTCGATTAAAAATCCTCAACGTAAGGGTCATTGGCATTGTGAACCTTGTACGAAATGCCGTTTGCCTTAGCGTACTTCTCCATGGTGGAGTTGGAGGTTACGGTCACGGTTACATTCATGTTGGAGCTGAACAGATAATCTCTGTCGGCATTCTCGGGATCCGCAATGTTCTTGGGGTTACCCAGGGCAACAAGAGAGGTGAGCTTTTCGCAGTTTCCGAACGCTCCGCTTCCGATGGTTGCTACCGAGGTAGGAATGGTAACCTTGGGAAGAGCCTTGCAGTTCATAAACGCACCCTCGTCGATGGTCTTGAGGGTCGTCTTGGGAAGAATAACATTAGCCAGCTTCGTGCAATCCTTGAATGCGTACTTCTCAATGGTTACAAGACCGCTCATTACTTTGTCGTCATTGACCGTGATCTCACCTTCCTTAGCGGAAACGATGGTCAACGCATCACATCCCTGAAATGCCATGGTTTTCACAATCGAAACCGACTTGGGAAGAGCAATCGACTTCAGCGCGTCGCAGTCATAGAAGGCAGCCTTTCCGATGTAGGTGACGGTCTCGGGGATACTAATGGAAACCAGATTCTTGCAGGATTTGAACGCCTCATCGGCAATTCCCGTAATATCACGGTCCAGAGTAGCAAGGGTCTCTGCCGAGATTTCAATATGAAGATCAGAAACACCGTCATGAATGAGACCGGTGATTTCGTAGGTTCCTTCCTCGTTTACATCATAAATGACCGAGCAGGCAGCGGTGTCCTTTTTGTTTGCAACCAGGGTCAGCTGCTCCTGAACGGCATTTTCCAGATCATCGTTATTCGTTCCTTCTTCCTCTCCGCAAGCCACAAAGCTGATGGCAAGCAGGGCGGTAAGAATGATGGCAAGAAGCTTTTTCATGAGATACCTCCATGTATTCTAATTCCATATTATTATATCGCAGAATTCCTCGGTTGTCAATAAGAAAAAATGTTTTTAGGGATTTTTTTTGGAAAGCGGAAGGAAAAAGCAAGAATCCTTCGGTGTGTGCTTGACAGATCCGTACCAAAGGTTGTATAATAAAAGAAGGAAAGAAGGGAGGTGGCGTGATGGATACCGATATCAAAAAGCTTTACGGAGTCGGTGCTGCCAGAGCGGCGGCATATGGCAGATTGGGGATTCATACGGTAGAGGATCTACTGGTGCATTATCCGAGAGGATATGAGGACCGAGGCAACGTGCGCCTTCTTTCCGAAGCGGATGGGATCGGGAAAAGCGCCCACCTTTTGACGGTCGCGACCGAGCCGAAAAGCGCAAGAATCCGTGGCAGGATGTCCCTTCTGAAATTCCGAGCCTATGACGACAGCGGTATCTGTGAGATCACCTTCTTCAACCAGGATTTTTTGAGGAATGTATTTGCTCCCGGAGCCACCTTCCGCTTTTACGGACGGGTAGAAAGGAAGAACGGAAAATATGCTATGACCTCTCCCGCCTATGAGCCGTGGCGAGAAGATATCGAGCTTCCACCTCTGATCCCTGTCTACCCCCTTACCGAGGGCTTGAGCCAAAAGCAGATCGCCAAGGATATGAAATCGGCGCTGACGCTTTTGTCCTTACAGGGAGAGGAGGATATGCTTCCCTCCGAGCTACGTCGCCGGCAGGGCCTTTGCCTTCGTTCCTATGCGATTCGGAATATTCATGCACCCGAAAGCTTTTCTGCGTTGGCTGCAGCAAAGAAACGGCTGATTTTTGAGGAGTTTTTTCTATTTTCCTTGGGTATTTCCGCCACCGCGAAAAGAAGAGAGATTACGGAAGCCGACCCCTGTCCGAAGGGGGACTATCAAAGCCTTTGCGACCGATTGCCTTATGAGCTGACCGATGCGCAAAAGCGAGTTGCCCATCAGATCCGATCCGATATGGCGAAGGGGCAGGCAATGAATCGGATTCTCATCGGAGATGTGGGAAGCGGAAAAACGGTATGCGCCGCCATTGCCATGTGGATTGCTCTGCAGAACGGAAAGCAAGCCGCGCTGATGGCGCCTACCGAAATTTTGGCAAGACAGCATTATGCGGATCTGTGTGATCTGTTTATCCCGATGGGAATTCAACCGGTTTTGCTGTGCGGCTCCTTGAGTGCCGCCGAAAAGAAAAAGATCCATCGGGGGCTATCCGCCTCGGATCCTGCCGAACGGATCTCTCTTGTGGTGGGAACGCAAGCGCTTCTTTCGGAGGGCGTGGAGTTTGCCGAGCCCGGCGTCGTGGTGGCGGATGAGCAACACCGATTCGGTGTCAACCAGCGAGCGACGCTGGCGGAGAAAAACCGCCATTCTCATATGCTGGTCATGAGCGCGACTCCCATTCCGAGAACCTTAGCCTTGTCTCTCTATGGGGATTTGGACGTGTCTCTTCTGGATGAGATGCCAAAGGGAAGGCAGCGGGTCGATACCTTTGTGGTGGATGAGAGCTATCGCACACGACTGCAGGCATTCATTTTGAAGCAGGTAGAAGCAAGCGGACAGGTTTATGTGGTTTGTCCCTCCATTGAAGAAAATGAGGAGGAAGAGACCGATCTTTCGCTGTCGGATATTGACGGCGAGGGAAAGATTCGCAAAAGCACACCCTTGAAATCAGCGGTTGGCTATGCCGAGGAGCTGTCAGCGGCT
>JAFVRI010000200.1 GCA_017504335.1 Clostridia bacterium | reverse complement strand
GTAGGTGGAATGGGTATGTACGACTCCTCCAAGTGTGGGATACAGCTGATAGAGATACAGGTGTGTGGGCAGATCGCTGGACGGTCTGTACGTTCCCTCAACGGTCTTTCCATCTATATCCACCACGACCATATCCTCAGCCCTCATGGTGTCGTATGAAACACCACTGGGCTTAATGACGATCAGTCCGCTTTCGGGATCTCTGGCAGATACGTTTCCCCACGTCAGCACTACAAGTCCGTGCTTGACAAGGCCTACATTCTGCTCATATACCCGTTTTTTCAGTTCTTCAAGCATTTCTAATGCCTCCCTCTATCGTTTTTCATGTTTTCATCTCCACCAAGCGGAGCTTTGTGAGGACATGTCCAAGTTGTGTTGTTATTCTTTATTTTTCAAAAGCACAACGCCGTACGGCGGAATATGATCAAACGCCTCTTCTTTGAGAAGATCGTACCCGGAAAACTCGACCATCTTGTTTGAATGATTCAAACACAGCCGCACTTCGCCCATCACAATCTCCTCTAAATCGGGGGAAATCGGCTCTTTAACGTCAATATGTTGGCTTATGAGATCACAGTACAGATCTGCCGCGCTTTTGCAGTAAAAACCAACGTAATAAACATTACCGTTTTTCGTGATTCCGGGCTGATCCTTACAAAAGCCATTGGTATAACGACCTACCGTTTCACAGCCCTCCTCTGCCAGCATTTCATAATAACAATCTACCGGATATTCCTTCCCGTCAAACAAAACAGATTGCGTCTCATAAGCGGGCAACGTCGTAAACCAATTCACGCTACAACCTGTGAGCGTTCGGAAAATTCCCGGCGCTTTTTTCGGAACGTAGCACGCATTTAAATCCTTGATGCCGCTTCTCGCCGAAAGAATAACCACACCGCCGTTTTGAGCAAAATCCTCCAGCTTATCCCGAAGAGCTGTATCCGCCATGGCAAGATGAGGCACGATGATCACCTTATACTTTGAAAAATCGTCTCTCGGACAAATGAAATCCGCATGGATATTTTTGCGGTTGAGAGCTAAGAAGATCTCCTTACAATCGTCGGGGGCAAAGGATTCCACCTTATTGACGGACGCATTGTGATAATCCGTGCAGATGGCAACCTGAGGGGTAATTTGGTTTTTGAGAAACCATTTACCTACACGTCCAAGCTCTTCGGTGATCTGTCGAATTTCGCAGCTTCTGTAATTTTCCTCCCGATCGTGATCGTAAATACCGTACCATAGCTGTTCCGCTCCGTAGAGTGCGGTGCGGTATCGGAAGTACAGTACCCCCACCGCCCCGTGGGCGATGCTTTGATAGGTCCAAAGCCGAATCTGCCCCGGGAGCGGGGTAGGTAACAGATAGAAAAGCTGTCCACCTGGTCCCGACTGCTGTTCCAGAATCATATACCTTGACGAGCATCCTCGCGTGAGTGCCAGCTTGTATGCAGCATTTCGCCCCAGTGCCAATCCATTTCTTTCAAAGAAGGCGGGGTAGCTGTCAAAGGATAGAAAATCCAAACATTCCTCAGTCAGCTTCCGATAGTCAATGTTATCGAACCAACCGTTGTGTGTAATAAATGCCTGCGGCATATATTTGCGTATCATTTTCGTCTGCACTGCGGCATAATTTACCACGGTATCGGACAAAAACAGGTAATAATCCGTGACCCACGAGGGATTGGGCTGTGTCGGAATGGCGCGCGGGCAGGTGACCTCGGAAAAGCTGTTGAATTCGAGAGACCAGAATCGGGTTCCCCAGCACTCGTTCAGATGCTCCACCGTTTGGTATTTCTTCTCCAGCCACACTCTGAAAGCACGATCGTCCGCCTCACTGTGGCTTTCGTTCCTATGGCAATTGAACTCGTTGTCGATCTGCCAGCCGATCACGTTCGAAAAGCCGCAAAAGTGCCGAACCATCGCTTCGGTAATTGATGCACAATACCGCAGATAGATCTCGCTGGTATGGTTATGATGCTGCCGACTTCCGTGCTGCATCACCACCCCTTTTATGTCGCTGCAAAGCACCTCCGGATGCTTGTCTGTCAGCCATTTGGGGGGCGCTGCGGTAGGTGTGCCGAGAATGACCGAAATCCCAAGTTTTTCCGCTTCCTCGACCGCTTGGGAGAGAAGGGAAAAATCATATTTCCCCTCCTCCTTCTCATACATGCTCCAGCTGAATTCTCCCATGCGGATACAGTTGAACCCAAGCGATCTGATGCGCTCAAGGTCTTCGATCATAAGCTCCTTTTCCCAATGCTCGGGATAGTAGCAGCAACCGATTAAAAACGTATTGATCATAGTACCGATCCTTCCCCTTAATCATTACAATATTTTGATGCGATTCGGGCTTTCCCAACACCGATCAAGCACTCAGATCAGGAAAGCTTCCAAAGCAAGTCCGATAGCATTAATTTTTCTTCAAGAGCCTCAACGGTGGTGTCAGACGTAATATGCACAAATTCTATCTGCATCATATTTGCAAAGTCCTTCATTTGCTCGGCACTGACGTCATAGGAAAGCACGGTATGGTGCGCGCCGCCCGCCGTGATCCAGCACTCCACACCGGTCAACAGATCCGGCATAGGCTTCCACATCACTCTCGCAACGGGAAGATTGGGCATTTCCATAATGGGCTTCACACATTCAATGTCCTGACAGATCAGGCGAAGCCTGCCACCCATATCCACAAGGCTGACAACGATTGCCTTTCCCGCTTTCCCTTCAAATACCAACCTTGCGGGATCCTTTTCGTTCATGCCGATACCCAGATGATGGGTCTCGATTCTCGGTTTCCCCGCCGCAAGACTGGGACACACCTCCAACATGTGCGCGCCAAGACTGTACTCGTTACCGTCCTCCAGATGATAGGTATAATCCTCCATGAAGGCAGAAGCGCCGTTTCCGTTCTCACCCATGGCTTTCATAATAGCAGTCATAGCAGCAACCTTCCAGTCGCCCTCGCCGCCATATCCGTAGC
>JAFVRI010000199.1 GCA_017504335.1 Clostridia bacterium | reverse complement strand
TATGGAGGAGGGACGTCGGGAGATCCTTTCCAATATTGTGGCTTCTCAGATTGAGGTTCACCGTCTGTATGGCGGTGTTGTCCCCGAAATTGCAAGCCGTGCTCACATCGAGGCGATCAGTGGAATTACCTATGAGGCGCTGGCAAAGGCAGGGATTACCCTTGCGGATGTGGAATGCGTAGCGGTGACCTCTCACCCCGGCTTGATCGGTGCGCTTCTGGTCGGAGTGAATTTTGCCAAATCCTTGGCGTTTTCTCACGGCATCCCCTTGGTGTCGGTCAATCACGTAAAGGCGCATGTGGCGGCAGCATATCTGGAATATCCGAGCTTGGAGCCTCCCTTTACGGCGTTGGTGGTTTCGGGAGGGCATACCTCCTTTTATCACGTATCCTCTTATACCGATTTTTGCGAGATCGGCGGAACACGAGATGATGCGGCAGGGGAGGCATTTGATAAGATCGGCAGAGTGATCGGCATGCCCTATCCCGGTGGAGCTGCCATGGACCGCTTGGCATACGAGGGAGATCCCAAGGCATTGAAGCTTCCGTCTCCTGCCTTGGTCGGGGAGAATCTTGATTTTTCCTTCAGCGGGCTCAAGACGGCAACGCTGAACTATATCAATTCCGAACGGCAGAAGGGCGAGGAGCCCTCTCATGCCGATATTGCCGCGTCCTATACGAGAGTGATTGTGGATGCCATTGTGAAAAAGACGGATGAGGCGCTTTTGAAGAGCGATTCTCGCCGATTGATTTTGGCGGGGGGAGTCGCGGCGAATTCCCATATCCGCAAGGGCTTGGAGCGTCTGTGTGCCAAGCGCGGCGTGGAGTTTTGCAAGCCGTCTCTGTCCCTTTGCTCGGACAATGCGGCAATGGTAGCCGCAGCAGGTTATTTTGAAGCGATCGCGGGCAATTTTTTTGGCACGTCATTGAATGCGTCCGCGCTGGATGATTGAGGAGGGAAATACGATGAGTGAAAAAAATAAATCTCTTGAGGCATTGCGCAAGGAGATTGACGGGCGAGACAGCTTTCGCCCGACGGTATCTCCCGCGGTCATTAAACGGCTTCCTCGGTATTTTCGTTATTTGCGTGAATTGATCCGCATGGGAAAGAGCCGAGTCAGCTCGGCGGAGCTTTCCAAGATGATGAATGTGACGGCATCTCAGATCCGTCAGGATCTCAATTGCTTTGGCGGATTCGGTCAGCAGGGCTACGGCTATAACGTCAATTATCTTTATACCAAAATTTGCGAGATCCTTGGCGTGGGCTACGGATTCCGTGTTGCGGTCATCGGCGCCGGCAATCTTGGCAGTGCCTTGGTTCGCAGTGATATGTTTGAAAAACGCGGTGTGGACGTGGTTGCCATGTTTGACACCAAGCCCTCGGTCATTGGAAAAAAGATCGGCAATGTGCCGGTGTATTCGGTGGATGTTTTGGAGGAAAAGCTGCGTGAGTTTGCGGTGGATATCGTGATTCTCACGTTGCCGAAGGAGTACGCGGTGGAGACGGCGAGCCGTCTTGTACATACCGATGTAGGCGGAATCTGGAATTTTACGGGAAAGGAACTGGAGCTGGGAGATTGCGGCATCGTAGTGGAAAATGTCCACATCGGTGATTCCTTGATGACACTCTGCTATGAGGTCGCCAAGAGCATGAACGAGAAGCAGACAGGTGACAAGTAAGTATGGGGAAGCCTACAAAAATTTCGGTTCGTTATTCGGGTGGAAAATTGCCCGAAAACTTTTCCGAGCTTCTTAAAAACGCGGACGAGAGCGATCTGCGTGTTTTGACGACGGTTTTGATGCTTTCTCTTGGAGATTCTGTATCCCTGGATACCAAAGATCTTCCCACTATGCTGAACATGGAAAAGGCGGATCTTGAGGCATCCTTAAAATTCTGGAAGGGTGCGGGGATCTTGAAAAATGATTCCTCAAAGCGCGAGGAGTCCGCACCTGCTCCTAAAAAAGCTGTGAATGAGACCACCCACAAGACCGGTGCGGTGGAGCGAAGCAGTACCCTTGGCGAGTATACCAGCGCCGAGCTTGCAGAGCTGATGGAGCAACGGCGTGTATCTGCCGAGCTGGTGGATGAGGCGCAGCGGATCTATGGAAAGATCTTCCGCGCGTATGATACGGGAATCCTTGTGGGCATTGTGGACCAGCTTGGATTCGATGAGGAAGCGGTGCTGGCGATCCTTGCCTATTCGGTTCGTCGCGGTAAAAAGACGCTTCGTTATGCCGAGCGAGTGGCAATGGCTTTCTATGACGAAGGAATCACCGATACAGAAGCGGTTCTTGATCGGATCCACCGTATGGAGCTGGCGACCGAAACCGTTGAAAAAATTAAAAATCTCTTTGGCTTTGGCTCCCGTGAACTGACAGCCACAGAAAAGAAGTTGTTCGGCACATGGACCGAGCAATTCGGATATGATATTGAGGTCATTCGACTGGCATATGATATTACGGTCGATACCATTCAGAAGCCGGTTCCCAAGTATACGGGAAGCATTTTGGAAAACTGGCATAAGGAAGGCTTGCGCACCGAGGAAGAGGTGCGTCGGTACATTGAGGCGCAGAAGGCGCAAAAACAAGCATCGGCGGCATCCGATCATACACCGAAAAGCTATGATCTGGATGAGTTCTTTGAAGCGGCACTTCAGCGCGGACTCAAGGATCTGTCGTAAAGCGGAGGTAATGCATGAGCTATAATCGGGAAGATTATGTAAGAATCAAGGCGGAATTCGCGCAGAAATCCATTGCGGCACGCAGACGTGCTGATGCGAGACAAATGGAGCTGTACGGAAGGATTCCTGAGGTGATTGAGATTGACCGTCTCCTGTCTAAGACAGGAAGGGAGATCATGGCGGTCATTGCGAAGGGCGGCGATGTGGAAAAGGGAATCGCCGATATCCGCGAAAAAAATGAGATACTTCAGAAGGAACGCGGCGAGCTACTGCGCAAGAACGGATATCCGGAGAATTATTCCGACGTTCAGTATGAATGTAAGAAATGCGATGATACGGGCTATGTGGACACCAAAATGTGTGATTGCATGCGTCGCGCTCTGGTTTTGGCGGGATATGAATCCTCCGGAATCGGTGGATTGATTCAGTGTCAATCCTTTGACAATTTCTCCTTGGAGTATTATCAGAGCGACGGCGGCAACTATGAGGGCGTTCGCTGTGCATATCAGAACCTTCGGGCATTTGCCGAGGGATTTAATCGGGATACCTACAGAAACCATCTGCTGATTGGAGGAACGGGCTTGGGTAAAACCCATCTTTCTACCTCGGTGGCAAAGACCGTGATCGACCGCGGATTTGATGTGATGTATGTAACCGCTACGGCAATGCTTGCTGACTTTGAGACCAAGCGGTTTGGAAACGGACTTTCTCCGAAGCACAATCTTGATCGGTATTTTGACGCGGAGCTTCTGATCGTGGATGATCTGGGAACCGAGACTGTCAATCAGTTTACGCTTTCCTGTGTATACGAGGTCATTAACGAACGGATCAATCGAAGAAAATCCACGATCATCAACACCAATCTTTCCAAAAAGGATTTGGAGGCTCGCTACAACGAGCGGATCGCAAGCCGCTTGTTTGGAGAGTATATTCCGTTCCAGTTCTTGGGAAGAGATATCAGACAGCAGAAAATTCTGAAAAGAATGTGATCTCCATAGCATGCCGATGACTCGGCATGCTATGTTTTTTTATTCAATGATTCTTTGCGAAAATCCTTGTAAAATATCGAAACACAAGGGATATAATGCGTTGAAAAATACAATGCGTGACAGTGCCGTCTGCGACTGCGTGAAAACGGCAAAATATTTTCCGGGGAATATTCTTCATGCTCTAACTCGTCATAAGTATGTTTCAATCGCTCAGAAAAAATAAGCAAAAGAAATAAAATTGAATAAACCTATTGAAAAAAAGTGAAAAATGCGATATAATATTCTGAAAACTAGTTGTATACAAGGAGGCAATTATGATAGAATTTCAACATGTATCGTATGCCGTAGGAGATAAGAAGATATTGAAGGATATATCCTTGACGATCAATGACCGATTTGTGGCGGTAACCGGCCCCAACGGAAGCGGAAAGTCTACTCTCGCAAAATTGATCGCGGGAATCATTACACCTACCGAGGGAAGAATCCTGATGGACGGTGAAGATATAACCGATTGGTCGATTACCGAGCGTGCCAAGAACGGAATCAGCTTTGCGTTTCAGCAGCCTGTTCGCTTCAAGGGAATTACGGTCAAGGATCTGATCTCGTTGGCGGCAGGAAAAAATACCAGCGTGGCAGACGCTTGTGCCTATCTTTCTGAGGTTGGACTTTGCGCAAAGGATTATATCGGACGTGAAGTGGATGGATCTCTTTCGGGCGGAGAGCTGAAGCGAATTGAGATCGCTATGATCAATGCAAGAGGTACCAAGGTGTCTGTATTTGATGAGCCTGAGGCGGGAATTGATCTGTGGAGCTTTAACAACCTGATCAAGGTGTTTGAAAATATGCACGAGCGGACCCATGGAATGATCCTTATTATCTCGCATCAGGAGCGTATTCTGAATATTGCTGATAAAATTTTGGTATTATCGGATTCCCATGGTGGGCGTAGCTTTATGCGGGAGTGCGTGCGCATCCTGCAACCGCGGGCGGTGATCCACCTGGGGGACTACTATTCGGATGCGGAGGAT
>JAFVRI010000198.1 GCA_017504335.1 Clostridia bacterium | reverse complement strand
TATATTGGCGTTACAAATGATTTGCGCAGAAGATTATTCGAACACAAAAATGAGCAAATCGAAGGATTTACAAAAAAATATCACGTTCACAAGCTTGTCTATTTTGAAGAATATTCCGAGGTTAACGATGCAATCGCAAGAGAAAAACAATTAAAGCGTTGGGTTCGTTCCAAAAAGAATTGGCTTGTGGAAACAAAAAATCCAAACTGGGATGATTGGGGCGAGGGATTCTTTTGAAAAAGTGAGACCTTTTACTTTTACAACCCCTATTTTTGGCACAAAAATATACCTTTTGGAGTCTTGACCCACGTCGAAAGTGTCGTGTGTCTCACACGCACGTTCAACAACTAAGTTTGCGGTAGGCGGTCCTAAAACAGAGGGTTTATCCCATGCGAAACGGCAGGGTATGGGATAAGACCGAAAAAATGGGTTGCGATTTTCTTTTGTTTGCCGACTACTCATCCACCATTTACTCCGCAAATCGTTCCTTTTCCTAACAAGGGAAGGCAAGGACAAAAATATAATTCCACCGAGGCACCCATATGATACCCATACTACTTTTATACAAGATCGCCCAGCTTTTTATCATCATGCTGTTCGGCTTTGCGCTGGTGAAGCTCCGTGTTGTGAAGAGCGGCGACTCCTACATCCTATCGAAAATTTCACTGTATCTTTTGATGCCCGCCACCATCCTATGCTCCTTTGACGTGGAGATCACCGAGGAGATCCGAGGCGGACTTCTTCTGGCGTTTGCCGCGGCGATCGGGATCCATATCGTATTCCTTTGTGTGGATCTGATCTACAAAAAGCTTGCCCACGGAACTGCCGTGGAGCGGGCATCCATCATGTACCCCAATGCGGCAAATCTCATCATTCCCATTGTATCCTTCGTGCTGGGGGAGGAATGGGTCATCTATTCCTGCGCCTTCATCACCGTTCAGTTGGTGTTCATCTGGACCCACGGCGCCCAGGTCTTTTCGGGAGAACGGACGGTCAATCTCAAGAAGATCCTTCTGAATGTAAATCTGATCGCCATTGCCGTGGGCGCGGTCATGATGCTGTGCGGCATCCGCCTGCCCAAATTCGTGGGCGAGATCTCCTCATCCCTTGGCGGTATGCTCGGAAACGTGGCAATGCTGATCGCGGGCATGACCATGGCAAGCATCGACTTGAGAACCGTCCTAAAAAACAAGCGGCTCTATTTGGTACTTGCGATGCGAATGCTGGTTCTTCCCCTGATCGTCCTGGGACTGTTGCGACTGGCACTGCTCTTTTTGACCGTACCCAACGGGGAAACGGTGCTGCTCGTTTCCTTTTTTGCCTGCATCACCCCCTCGGCGGCAACCGTTATGCAGCTGGCGCAGGTTCACCGCAGAGAGCCCGATTTTGCGGTGGCGATCCACGTAGCCACCACCTTGGTCAGTGTGGGGACCATGCCCCTCTTCGTTTGGCTTTATTCTTTGTAAAAATTAGGAGACTTCTATGAAAATCTGTGTGATCCAACCCCATTATTCCTTTGATGAGAAGGACGTCAACGTCTGCTTTGAAGATCTTTTGTCGCTGATGGATCAGTGTGACGAGAGTCTGGATCTGATCGTTCTGCCCGAGTACAGCGATGCCCCCGCGGACGTGCAGGGCAAGGATGGATTCTACGGAGCTGTGGCGGCATACAATGAGCGTCTTTTGCAAAAGGCGAAGGAGACCGCCCGCCGTTGTCACGCTCTTGTGTTTGTCAATGCGGCATATATGACCGAGAAGGGCGCGCGCAATACCACCCACGCCATCGACCGAGAGGGCAACATTGTGGGTCGCTATTTCAAGGCGCATCCCGCTCCCAGCGAGGTCAAGACCGACCGCGAGGGCGGTCACGAGCTGGACGTGGCGTACAGCTACGAGGTCGAAAAGCCCTACGTGTTGGAGCTGGAAGGACTTCGCTTTGCGTTCCTTACCTGCTACGACTTCTATTTCTACGAAAACTTCGCAAGGATCGCCCGTGAAAACGTGGACGTGATCATCGGCTGCTCGCTTCAGAGAACCGATACTCACGAGGCGCTTTCCATCATCAACCGATTCCTTTGCTACAATACGAACGCATACCTCATCCGTGCCTCGGTCTCCCTTTCGGAGGATTCTCCTCTGTGCGGATGTAGCATGGTGGTCTCTCCCAAGGGAGAGGAGCTGCTGAATATGAAGAGCCATGTGGGACTGGGTATCTGCGAGATCGACCCCCATGCCAAATACTACAAGGCAGCGGGGCATATGGGTGTGCAAAAATCCCACTACGCCTACATCGAGGAGGGCAGACGCCCTTGGCTCTATCGCAACGGCGGTGCGTCGGTGCTACCCTTTGACCACGTGATGGGCTATCCCCGTCTTTGCGCCCATCGGGGCTTCAATACGGTGGCTCCCGAAAACACCATGCCTGCCTTTGGTGCGGCGGTGGCGCTGGGTGCGCCCGAGATCGAATTCGATCTGTGGCATACCAAGGACGGCGTTCTCGTCTCCTGCCATGACCGATGGCTGGAGCGGGTCAGCGACGGCACGGGCCTGATCTACGATCATACCTACGAGGAACTGCTCAAGGTCGATTTCGGATGCCGGCACGGAGAGAAATTTAAAGGCTTGCGGATCCCCACCTTTGAGGAGATCCTTAGAAAATTCGGCGGTCGAGCCATCATGAACATCCACGTGAAGATCTGGGATTACAACCGAGAGGACCCCATGATCGAAGAAATCGTGGAGCTGATCCGCCGCTACGATTGCGAGAAGCACGTGTATTTCATGACCAGCTCCGACGAAATGATCCGCCGCGTGCGTGCATACGCGCCAGACCTGCCCGTCTGCGTGGGCTACGACAAGAACCCCGACCCCATGGCGATGGTGAACAGAGCCCTTGCGCTGGGTGCGTACAAGGTGCAGTTTTTCGGCGACTGCGTCAGCCGTGAGGCCATCGAGTACGCCCATGCGAACGGCATCCTTTGCAATTATTTTTATGCCGATGACCCCAAGGAAGCCCGTCGCTTCTTGGAAATGGGCATCGACACCGTGCTGACCAACGATTACCTGACCGTGTACAACCACGTGAAGGATCTGCTACATTGAGAGAGTAGGGAAGGAGAGAACGTGATCTATTCGTTTCTGTTGATCGGACAGTCCAATATGGCGGGCAGAGGATTTCTGCCCGAGGCGACGGATGTCAACACCAAATCCCTTTACGTGTTGCGCAACGGACGGTTTCATCACCTGTTCCGTCCCGTACACAACGACCGCTCTTTTTCGGGCGTCTGCCTTGGAGAGCGGTTTGCCGAGCGAGTTTTTGAAGCCTATGGTGTGGAGGTGGGACTCATCCCCTGTGCCGACGGCGGCACCGCCCTTTCCCAATGGCAGGAGGGGGAGATCCTCTTTGAAAATGCGGTCTATCAAGCGACCCTGGCAAAGCGGACTTCGCGTATAGCAGGCATTCTTTGGCATCAGGGAGAGGGAGATTGCGCCCCCGAGCTGTATGCCACCTACAAGGAGCGGTTGATTCCCGTCATCCGTGCCCTGCGCCGACGCTTAGATCTTCCCGACGTGCCCTTTCTTGTGGGTGGACTTGGGGATTTCCTTGCGGATTGCCCCCATTCGGAGCTGCTCAAAAATTACGCCCACGTCAACGAGGCGTTGAAAAAGACCGCACAGAGCGAGCCTCTTTGCGCCTACGTCAGCGCGGAAGGACTAACCTCCAATCCCGATTTTCTGCACTTTAATGCAAGGTCGCTCTATACATTCGGCGAACGCTATGCCGATGCCTTCCTTCCCTTTGGTCTGCCCAAGGATGGGGGTGCGGTGGAAGCCGACGAGAAAAGTGCCATGGAACGGTTGTAAGGAAAGGCAATTTTTTCACGGGGCGACGTCCTCGACGCCCCGTGAAAAAATAGGGGACGCCTAATGATCATCGTCAGAACGCTACACGAAAAAATCGTTATACATTTAAAACAAAGGAGAACATCATGCTTCTATACATCATCCGACACGGCGATCCCGACTATAAAAAGGATTGTCTGACCGAGAAGGGGCTTTTGCAAGCCGAGGCGGTGGGCAAGCGAATGGCGGCGGCAGAGATCGACCGCGTCTTCACATCCCCCATGGGCAGAGCACGGGAAACGGCGGCGCCCGCTTGCCGTTTGTTGGGGCTGACCCCCACCGTAGAGACATGGGCACATGAGGTGGAGGACGAGCGCCTGACCCCCTATCCCGACGGTGTGTTAAAATCCTGTTCCGATCTGCAAAATACCGTGTTCCGTATGAACGGAAGCATGGATCTGCCCTTTGACCGCACCTTGGAAGCAACGGGGCTGAATGGGGCACACATGGAACCCGCCATCGAGCGGATCCGTGAAGGTGGACGGGATTTTCTCGAACGTCTCGGCTACCGTGAGGAAAACGGAATCTACCGCATCCTTCGCCCCAACGAGGAAAAGGTGGCGCTTTTCTGCCACGTGGTATTCTCCACGGTCTGGCTCTCCGAGCTGTTGCACCTGCCTCTGCACCTGCTGTGGGGCGGCACGAGGGTCACCCACACGGGAGTGACCATCCTGCACTTCAAAAACTACGAGGACGGCTTTACCGCTCCCCGTATGCTCTGTATGTCGGATATGACCCACCTTTACATGGAAGGGTTGGATACCACCTACGATCGAAAGATCGCGCTGAAATAAAAAACAAAACGATATTTTAGGATAGACAAATCGAGGTTACAGTAAAAGGCAATGAATAAAAAAGGATTTTTTCTGGTGATTGCGGCAGGATTGATGTGGGGCACATCGGGTATTTTTGTCAAGCTCTTGTCCCCCTTCGGCATTTCTTCCGGTATGCTGACCTTTTTCCGTGCTTTGGCGGGACTGGTCTTTCTGACGGTGTTTCTTCTCTTGAAGGATCGCTCTCTGTTTCGGATCACGGGGCGGGAGCTGTTGATTTACATCTTTTTGGGTGCCACCATGTTCGGCGCCTCGGCGTTCTATTATGGCGCCATTCCCATGACCTCCATTGCGACCGCGGCGGTGCTGATGTACACCTCGCCCGTGATGGTCATGATCTTTTCGGTCCTCTTTCTCGGAGAGCAGCTGACCCCCGTTAAGGGGATCGCTGTGGCGGCGATGATGGGCGGAAGCGCCCTGGTTTCGGGTGTTGTGGGCGGCATGAGCTTCCATTTGGTGGGAATGCTGCTTGCCATATCCGCAGGTGTTTCCTATGCCGCTTATACCATTTTCGCCAAGGTTGCCATGGATCGGAAATACCGTCCGCTGACCACCACCTATTATTCCTTCGTATTCATGGTGGCATTTGCCTTGCCCTTCGCGAAGCCTTGGGAGCTTCCCGCCACCTTTTCAAGGATCCCCTGGTGGGCGATCCTGATGCTCTGCACCATGGGACTGATCACTGCCATGACCCCCTACTTCCTTTACAGCATCGCCATGAAGACCCTGCCTGCGGGAACGGCATCTGCGCTCGGCATTGTAGAGCCCATGGCGGGTACGGTCTACGGTATGATCTTTTTCGGAGAAGAAATGACCTGGCTGTCCGGACTCGGCATCGTGCTGATCCTCGGCTCGGTTGCCGCCTTGGGACTTGTAAAGGATTCAGGACATCATAAAACAAAACAGAAGGAGAAGAAACATGAAAAAGTTAACGAGCTTTCATGAGATTGGTCGATACGTAAACGTACCCGCAGAGGCGGTAGAATTTGTAATGAGCATCACAAAGGAGACCCCCAACGGCAAATATCCCTTCGGAGAATTTTGCTTTGTCAACGTGATGGATGCCCCCATCAAGCCACGGACAGAGCTTCGCGCGGAAGCCCACAATCTGTACATTGACGTGCAATGCCTGATCGAGGGGGACGAGCGGATCTACTACACCAACCGCGAATCACTGTCCCCCGTGACCGAATACAACGCGGAGAAGGACGTTATTTTCTATGCCTATGAGACTGCCGACGTGGTGGATTTCACCACGGGTGAGTGTGTGATCTTAGATACCGTAGAAGCCCATCATCCCGGCATTTCGGTGAATGGAACACCCTCTGTCGCCAAAAAGGCGGTCATGAAGGTGAGAAAATAAGCAATTCTGAAGCATGAAAGTGAGGTGATCTCATGGCGGATCGAATCGTTCTTCCCACGCATATTCTCAACCTGATGACGCTTCTGGAGGAAGCGGGTGAGGAGGTCTATTTGGTGGGAGGCAGTCTGCGTGACGCCCTCTTGGGGATCCCACCCCATGACTTCGACCTTGCGACCTCGGCTCTGCCCGAGCATACGGTAAGGATCTTTGCCGATTACCGAGTCATCGAGACGGGGCTGAAGCACGGCACGCTCACGGTGATCGCCGAGGGCGAGCCGGTAGAGATCACCACCTTCCGTATCGACGGAAGCTATCACGACGGACGTCATCCCGACGGGGTGACCTTTACCGACAAGATCACCGAGGATCTGTCCCGACGTGATTTCACCGTCAATGCCATGGCATATCATCCGAGGAAGGGGCTGTGTGATCCCTTCGGGGGCAGAGAGGATCTGGAGAGGGGCATTCTGCGTGCCGTTCGCGAGCCGAGTCTCCGCTTTTCGGAGGATGCTTTGCGTATCATGCGCGCTTTTCGCTTTTCGGCACAGCTTGGCTTTTCCATTGAGCCGGCAACGCTTTTGGGCATTGCCGAGACCCGAGAGGGACTTGCGAGAATTGCCGCTGAGCGGATCGCTTCGGAGTTTTTGCGATTGCTTTGCTCCCCCGGCGTGGAGCAAGCCCTTCGCGGCATGATAGAATACGGGGTGCTTCCCTATGTAACAGGGGACTACCGTCCCTCGGATGCCATTCTTTCGGTGATTGGAAAAAGTCGCCCCGAGGAGGCGGAGCGATTGGGACTCTTCTTTGCCGAGGCGGAGCCCGAGGAGGCGGCAAAATTTGCCCATGCCCTTCGGCTCTCCAATAAGCAGATCGCCGCTCTGCGTGCCGTCTGCAGAAGCGCGGGGCTTTCGGTTCATACCGAGGCAGATGCCAGACGTCTGATTGCCGATTGCGGTGTGTATGCGCCCTTTGGTGTGCGTGTGTCGGTTCTTTTGGGTCATTCGCCTGTCGAAGCCATCGGTTGGGTGGAGGACAACCGTGCCCCCTGTACTCTTGCCGATCTGGCACTGGGAGGCAGAGAGCTGATTTCTGCGGGAATCGAACCGAGGCGGGTGGGCAGGACGTTGGAGTATCTTCTCAAAGAGGTCTTGAAGGAGCCTGAACAAAATGAGCGGGAGGCACTTCTTTCGCTGGCACTTGCATATAATAATAGAACATAAAGGAAAGAATATCAATGGAACGGATTGGAACGACCAAGGGGAAGATCCTTGGGGTGGATTTCGGTGATACCCGAACGGGACTTGCGGTCAGCGATCCCTCGCGGCTGTTGGCATCGGGAATCGGTACGGTCAGCCCCGGCGGTATTGAAAAGACCGCCGATGCGGTGGCAGAGGTGGCTCGTGAGCAGGGAGTGGTAGCCCTTGTGGTGGGTCTGCCCGTCAACATGGACGGAAGTGAGGGAGCGAGAGCCGAGCGCTGTCGCAAATTCGGACGGATGTTAGAGGAGAGAACCGGTCTGCCCGTTTGCATGTTTGACGAGCGGATGAGCACCATGAATGCCGCGCGCTATCTGAACGAGACCAATACCCGCGGCAAAAAGAGAAAGGGTGTCATCGACACGCTGTCGGCGCAGATCATTCTGCAGAACTGTCTGGATCGGTTGAAATACCAATCCATCTGAAGGAGAACACCATGGAACAAAAAAAGGCGCAGGGCGGAACCTGCGAGACCTGTGAGTTTTACGACTATGACGAATATCTGGATGCCTACGTTTGCGATATTCGCTTGGACGAGGACGAAATGATCAACTTTTTGGGCGGGAATACCCGATCCTGCCCCTATTATCGGTACTACGACGAATATAAGAGCGTGCATAAACAGATCTAAAAGGAGAAACTATGGCAAATCTGTTTGACTATTTGGACTGGCGAGGCGATCTCAGCTTTGAGGTCTCGCCCATCAACGAGGTAGATAGCTTAATTTTATCCCAGATCAGCTACGTGGATTTCGGTGGCATTGTGTCCTCTGATCCAAGCGCGGAGCCCGTGCCCATGATGGAGGCGGTTCGCGCCTATCTGAAGGCGCATAAGGGTGAAAATCTTTACCTTGGGCGGATTATGCCCCCCGAAACTCTGACCCTGATGGTTCGCGCGGCAAAGAGCCGTCGCTTTGGCGCACTGACTCTTGTGGGCTACGAGAACCGTGTGGACGAAAAACGGGAGCTGCAATTCAGCGCCGTTACCTTCCTCAGCCCCAAGGGACAATGCTTCTTAGCCTATCGGGGAACCGATGATACCCTGATCGGCTGGAAGGAAAATTTTAACATGAGCTTTATGCAGCCCGTGCCCGCGCAAACCGAGGCGGTGCTGTATTTGGAGCAAATGGCAGAGGCAAGACCGGGGGATTTCACCCTGTGCGGACACAGCAAGGGAGGTAACCTTGCGGTCTATGCCGCCGTAAAATGCCGCTCCGAGCTGAAAAAGAGAATTATGAGCGTGTACAGCAATGACGGCCCGGGCTTTGACGTTGCCTTTGTTCGGAGTGAGGAGTACAAGGAAATGAAGGGAAAGCTTCATACCATCGTTCCTCAATCCTCCGTGGTGGGTCTGCTTTTGGAGCATGCCGAAAGCCATGAGGTGATCCGCAGTACCGCCGCGGGGCTGCTCCAGCATAATGCCTTTTCCTGGGAGGTCCTCGGCAATCGCTTTATTCACCTGGACAGCATCAGCGAGGAGAGCCGTCAGATCGATACCGCCATTAAGGATTGGATGAAAGCCATGAAGCCCGCGGAACGGGAACGCTTTGTGGATTCCTTCTACCAAACCGTCACCGCTACCGGCGCAAAAACCCTTACCGAGCTGAATCTGGAGAAGATCAAGCTCCTCAAAATATGGAATACCGTGGATCCCGTTTCCCGCTCCCATATCATGAAGCTCATCCCCCTCATGGTCAAGCAAAGCGCCCGCGCCAAATCGACCTATAAAAAATATACCGTAAAGAAATAGGACGCGGGGGGGACGCGATTTGTCGCTTTTGAAAAAGCTCCGCAAAACTTTTATTACAAAATATGGCTTAGGGGAACATAGACCTCTCGTCCTTGTGTGGGATGTAAGTGATTCTTTTTTCTCTAAGGTAGAAATCCGTCGGACCCTCGGGCGTCCCGACGGATTTCTTTTCTATTTGTAACGGGGCGTCGAGGACGTCGC
>JAFVRI010000197.1 GCA_017504335.1 Clostridia bacterium | reverse complement strand
AATAATTTATTGTACATTCTTCTATATAAACAAAGGAAGATCCGATTGCTTGTTTAGGAAAATTACGATGGCTTTCCACTACCGTCTGTAGGGGACGACGTCCTCGACGTCCCGTAATAAAAAAGAAGAAAACCATCGGTGGTGTGCGTAAGCAACACAGTCCGATGGTTTTCTACCTTAGAGAAAAAACAATATCGTTTTATAAAAATTATGACGAGGAGAATGCACAAAGGTCAAGTCATATTTTGTAATAAAGTTTTTGCGGAGCTTTTTTTAAAAAGCGACCCGCGTCCCCCCGCGTCCCCGCGTCCTTATCTCTCATCCAAAGGCGTGTAGTCCTGCTTTTGAACGATGACCTTGTAGCCGGGGCGAATGATCTTTTTGGAGGTGGTGTACTCCTCGATGCGGTGCGCGCACCAGCCGGTAACGCGGGCAATGGCAAAGAGGGGCGTATACAGCTCCACGGGAATATCCAGCATGCGGTATACCAGACCAGAATAGAGGTCCACATTGGCGCACATGACCTTGTTGGTTCCCTTGTACTCGTTGAAGAGAGCGGGTGTATTCTTCTCGATGGTTTCAAGGAGATGGAAATCGTCACCGAAGCCCTTCTTGATGGCAAGCTCCTCGGCATACTTCTTGAGCATCACCGCACGGGGATCGGACTTGGTATAAATAGCATGGCCCATACCGTAAATGAGACCCTTTCCGTCGCCTGCCTCCTTGCGAAGGATCTTGCGAAGGAAGGCGCAAACCTCCTCCTCGTCACGGATGTCACGGACGTTTTCCTTGATGCAATCGAACATCTCCTGCACCTTGATGTTGGCACCTCCGTGAAGGGGACCCTTCAGAGAGCCGATGGCGGCACTGATGGCGGAATAGGTATCGGTACCCGAGGAGGACAGCACACGGCAGGAGAAGGTGGAGTTGTTTCCGCCTCCGTGCTCGGCATGAATGATCATGCAAAGGTCAAGGAGCTTTGCCTCCTCGTCGGTGTATTTCTTGTCGGGACGGATCATCCGCAAAAAGTTCTCAGCGGTACCCAAATTGTCCTTGGGGAAATTCAGATTCAGACTCTTCTTGAAGTAGTGGCTACGATAGACCGCATACGCGTGTGCCGCGATGCTGGGCAAACGGGCAATGATCTCCATGCTCTGACGGAGCATGTTTTCCAGACTGGTATCATCGGGATTGTCGTCATAGGCGTAAAGAGACAGCACACCCGTTGCCATCTTGTTCATGATGGAGGGCGAGGGCGCCTTCATGAGAATATCCTCGGTGAAGCGATCGGGCAGATGACGGTAGGAAGCCAGAGCACTCTTGAAGGTCTCCAGCTCTTCCTTCGTGGGAAGCTTGCCAAAGAGCAGCACGTAGGCGCACTCCTCAAAGCCGAAGCGGTTCTCGGCACTGACACCGTCCACCAGAGCGGTCATATCAAAGCCGCGATACTCCAGCTTTCCCTTGTCGGGCATACGTTCGCCCTCGGACAGAATATAACCGTGCGCATTACCGATATTGGAGACACCCGCAAGCACAGCCGTACCGTCGGGATCGCGCAAGCCGCGCTTGATTCGGAAGCTCTCAAAGACTCCGGGGGGAACCTGATTGGCTTCCTTTGCCGCCGCGAGGAATCGGTCGAATACGGCGGGATCCACCGTTTCTTCGGCCTCAGAATTTATATTGGGATTGAATTTGTTCATAGGAAAACCTCCTTGGGAAATGTTGGTTTATTATACCATGATTGCGTTCATTTTGCAAGAAAAATGTTTTTATATTTCAAATTGTTTACATTTTGTTCATAGAATATAGGCTTCAAGTTGATATTTCTTGAAAAATACAGAAAGTTTTTTGAAAGTTCTGTCAAATCTCAACCGTTGCCACCACCGTATGGTGGTCGGAAATATACACCCCGTCCACGGGCTCGTCATCCACACGGCGGGCCTTTTCAAAGGGGGCGTTGGTGAAAATATAGTCGATCTTGTATTTCTCTTCCTCCGTGAATTTGCCAAAGCCGTGGAAGGTGTGAAGGATCTCCTCGGTGGTGTCCGAAAGTCCGCGCTCCTTGGCAAGAGATATGCAAGCCTCGTCGGGTCGGGCGTTCATATCGCCCGTCAGGATCACGGGACCTTCCATACCTTCGGCATAATCAAGGATCTGCTTCATACCGAGAAAGCGGGATTCTCTTCCCTTGTGATCCAAATGGGTATTGATGAAGTGAACCGTTCCCGCTCCTCCCTCGGCACTCAGCTCGGCATGAACAAAGAGACGGGGGCAAACGCTTTGGTCACTGTTGGCGTAACGAGAGCCGGGCACGGTGGGGGTATCCGAAAGGAATCGGGTCGAGAGATTTACCAATTCAAACAGATCCTTTCGGTAGGCAATGGGGGTGGATTCTCCACGGTAGCCCTTTTGACGTCCGCAACCGAGAAGCACATAGCGATCTGAAAGAGCATCCCGCAAAAGGGCGCGACCCTCGTCGGATGCCTCCTGAAATCCGATCAGATCGGGATCCTCCTTTGCGATGCAAGAAAGGATCCGCTCCTTGCGGTTGGGAAAATAGTTGACTCCGTCCGACTCGGCGGGAACACGGAGATTAAAGGTCATAACTTTGATGTTCATTCTGCTTCCGGCTCCTCCAAATTCAGGGTCTCATCGGGCCGAATGGCTACCGTTTTCTTCTCATAAGTAAACCAAAGGGTCCTGCACGTGGGATTATAAACACGGGACATATCCACCGTCCAAACCAGACGGTTATAGTCCTCGATGTATTCGTAGATTTCCATGTTGGTGGCATACCAGATCTCCCTCTCTCTGCCACTCATATAGTCGCAAAATTCCTCGATCACTTCCCAGTTGTCGTTGTCATCAAACTCATAGGTGTGACCCCACAGATAGAACATCTGAGGTTCACGAGCCGACTGGATCTCGGTTTCCGCAAATTTCTTTGCCAGCTCCATGAGTCTTGGGTTGTTGTGATGGCAGGTAGCGGGCAAACGGAGCCAGTCCTCGGGGAGCTTGAATTTCTCGGTGGAGACCACTGTACGGGCATAGACGATGCCACATTGGCGAAGGGTGGTCACCACGTCGTCACAGACCGATCCGTTGGGATATGCCATGCCGCGGACAATGCGTCCGAATTGGCGTTCCAGAAGCTCACGGTCCTTGACCGTTTCATAGGCAACCGCCGCCGCGGGCAGGGTCGCCAGAGAAGGATGGGAGTAGCTGTGAACGGCAATCTCGTGAGGGCTATCTATGAACAGCTCGTTGATCTGCCTCTCGGTCATACGGCGGGAGGGCTTTTCGGGATTTTGATCCTCGGGAGCGTACAGTCCCGAATTGAGATTGAAGGTTCCCTTCATGCCGTATTGGTTGAGGATCCCCACAAAGCGGATGTCCTGAATGACGCCGTCGTCATAGCTAAAGGTCAGTGTTTTCGCACGCCCTTCCGGGAAGCGCATGACAATTCTTCTGGTTTTCATGGATCGGTCCTTTCGTTGGTTGTGTAATAGAATCGGTTTGTTTTTTCGGCCGGACTTGCTCCCGCCGTTCGAGGCGCAAGCGATTTACGATCACTCTTCTCCGCCGAGGGTACCGTCTGCCATTCTTTGGGCGTACTCTTCTGCGGTGAGCAGAACACGGCGGGGCTTGTTGCCGTCGGGCTTGGATACGTAGCCCATCTGCTCCATGGTATCGATGATCTTGGCGGCTCTGCCGTAGCCGACGCCCAAGCGTCTTTGCATCAGCGAGGTGGAGATCTTTCCTTCCTCCACCGCCAGCTTCACGGCATCGTGAAACTTGGAGTCGCCTCCTTCACCCTCGCCGCCGCTCATCATGCCGCTGTCGGACGCGACTGCGCCCTTCTTCTGGCCGCATCTTGCCGCCTCTTCTTCAATACGGTTGATGAAGTCATTGTTATATTTCGCTTTCGAGTTGTTCTCACGGATAAAGGTACAGATATTTTCAACCTCATTCTCGGTAACAAACGCGCCCTGTACACGCAAGGGCTTTGCCGCGCCGACGGGAGCAAACAGCATATCGCCTCGACCGATCAGCTTCTCCGCACCCGCAATGTCGATGATGGTACGGGAGTCCACCTGAGACGCCACGGTACAAGCGATTCTCGAAGGAATGTTCGCCTTAATGAGACCCGTGATAACGTCCACGGAGGGTCTCTGGGTACCGATAATGATATGGATACCCGCCGCTCTCGCTTTCTGCGCCAGTCGGCAGATGGATGCTTCCACGTCATCGGGGGCGGTCATCATCAGATCGGCAAGCTCGTCGATGATGATAACCATGTGGGGCATATGTTCCTTATAGGGATCGTTCTCTGTGGCGGCATTATAGGACGCGATGTCGCGGACGCCCACCTCCTCGATCAGCTCGAAGCGACGCTCCATTTCGGCAACCGCGGACGCAAGAGCACCCGCCGCCTTCTTGGGGTCGCTGACGATGGGAGCGTACAAGTGAGGAATATCCTTATACAGATTGAACTCGACCTTCTTGGGGTCAATCAGGATCAGCTTTACGTCCTCGGGTCTTGCTTTATAAAGAATACTGATGATGATACTGTTGATACACACCGACTTACCCATACCGGTAGCGCCCGCAATGATCATGTGGGGCATCTTGGTAATATCAAAGTAAATCGGGTTGCCGCCAACGTCCATACCGAGAGAGGCGGTCAGCTTGCTTTTCGCCTCGGTAAACTGGGAGTTATCAATAAGATCCCGCAAATATACCGTGGCGCGCTTGCGGTTGGGCACCTCGATACCCACGGCGGGCTTACCTGGGATCGGCGCTTCAATACGCACACCCGAGGTAGCAAGGGACAGAGCGATATCGTCCACAAGGTTTGCGATGGAGCGAACACGCACACCCGCTTCGGGGCGAAGCTCATATCGGGTAATGGTGGGGCCTCTCGAATAGTCGATGGATTTGATATTGATGCGGAAGCTCTTCAGCGTCTCCAACAGAAGCTGGGCATTTTCACGCAGCTCCGCGGTGAAGTCCTCCTTCTCCTCGTTCTTGTTCTTCGCCATGAGGTCCATGGGCGGGAAGATATAGGGACGGGCAGGCTCTTCCTCTTTCTTTTCTTCCTTGGCGGCTTGCTCGGGGGTTACGTCCGCCACATCGGACAGAAGCTCCTCCGAGGCAAGCTCGGACAGCTCCAGAGGCTCTGCCGCCTTTTCCTTGCGTCGGGTCGGCTTCGCCGCCTCGCTCACCTTCTTTTCCTCAACAGGCTCCTTCTGCTCCAGAGTCGCGAAGAAGTCCTCCAGGCTATCGTATTCCTTGGTATCCAGTTTGGACTCGGTTCCGTAATCCTTGCCGAGATTCTCGATCATCTGCTCGGTGGGATCGGGCTTGGCAACGGGCGCCTCCTCGGTCTCAAAGGGAAGGTCGGTTTCCTCCGCGTCCACCATTTCCATCATATCCTCGTGAGAAAGGGCGGGCTCGTTCTTTTCCTCGCTCGACACCGTCTCCTTGCGGTATACGGTAGCGGCGGCAGCAGCCGCGGCGGCGGTTGCCTGCTCCTCCTCCCAAGCTCTTCGCTCGGCTTCCTCACGCTCGCGCTCTTCCTCGCGCAGCCGTCTTTCCTCTTCCTTGGCAAGTCTTGCCTCTTCACGGCGCTGCTGTGCCTCTTCTCGGCGCACTGCCGCCATGTATTCCCGCTCTTCTCTGTGGCTCTCCCGATACTCATGGATCTTGGTCACGAAATATTCGGGGGTCAGACCGATCATCAGAAGAACAAAGAGAATCAGGAGAATTACCAAAATGATCATGGAGACCACCTGCTTGAAGGCATAGACCATGCCGTAGCCCAAAAGTCCTCCCACGGCACCGCCTCCGTCGAAGAGACGCTCTACGCCGTCCTCCCACATTGTGAGGAGGTCCAGATCATCATAATCGCCCAGCACGCCCATCATCACCGAGATGGTGAGAAAGGACAGCACCGACATGATCAGCTGCAGCAAAATTCTTTTCTTTGCTTTGCGGTATTCCTCATAAAACTCCGAGGAAGAGACCATATCCTTCTCCTTCCAACGGACATTATGGATACACCACTTGACACCCATGTATCCAAGGAACAGGGGCAGAAGTACCGACGCGCCTCCAAAGAGACCGCCAAACACACCCTGAAGCCAGAAGCCAACCGCTCCCGCGCCATCCTCCATATCCAGAAGATGGACAATGATCATACACACACCCAAAATCAGCGCCAGAACCACCAGCACGTAGGGCGCGATCCTACAGCCAAGACCGCGCAGGGGCTTTTTCTTTTTTCTGCGGGCGCTATCGCCCGAATCATTGACCGCTCGGTTCACCTTTTTTGCGGTGCTTTTTACCTTCTTTGCGGTTGATACAGCCTTTTTGACCTGCTTTTTATTTGCCATTTATTTTCCTCCTATGTACGGATCCAACTTTTACGGTTAAAATTCGCCTCTTCGGGCAATGATAGTAATACATCCTACATTATATCATAAAAAGGTGCAAGAAGCAAGTCTTTTTCGGGAAGAAATTCCAAAAGAAATCGCCCATTGGAAGGATTTTTCATGAAAGCAAAATCACTGGTCACGTTATCGTTTTTCGGATTTTTGGCAGGGCTCTGCAACGGTCTTTTGGGAGCAGGCGGGGGGATTCCCGTAGTCTTTGGACTTCTCATGACCGAGGAGCGCCGCTTGGCTCCGCGGGATGTGTATGCCAACGCGTTATGTGTCATGCTCCCGCTATCAGCAATTTCCTGTCTGCGCTATGCGTTCGCGGGCAATCTTTCCCTGTCGGATGCCCTTCCCTTTCTCGTTCCCGCCATAATAGGCGGAACCGTGGGCGCGATTTTACTGGGTCGCTTAAAAAACGAAATCCTTGGCAAGCTATTCGGAGTTCTGGTGGTTTGGTCCGGAATTCTTCTGATTCTTCGATAAGTAATTTGGGAGGTTATGATGATTTGGCTTCACGGACTTGCCGCTACGGTGATCGCCGCGCTCTCGGGCATGGGCGTTGGCGGAGGCGGACTTTTGGTGATCTATCTGGCGTTTGCCACCGAGCTTCCTCAGCTTTCCGTTCAGGGGATCAATCTTCTATTTTTTCTCTTTTCGGCAGGCTCTGCTATGTTGATCCATGTGCGTCGGCGGACGATTCTTTGGAAAACCGTAGCACTTCTTGTTGCCTTCGGCTTGGGCGGTGTACTGCTCGGGACTCATCTGACCGAGCTCGTGGACGAGTCGCTGCTTCGCAAGATCTTCGGTGTTTTGCTGGTAATCAGCGGCATTCTTTCACTAAAACGACAGCAAAAGGAACGGGCTGTTTCCAAAGAATAGTATAATCGTTGGTTTGATTATGCCATATCCTTTCTCTTGACAGAAGCGGTGTTTTGTGGTATGATAAAAAGGAAGAAATTTCTACGAAACACATCAGGAGGAATGATCAAAAATGAAGAACTTCTCTATGCGTGTCAAACAGCTTTCCGATCTTGCCACACTTCCCACCTACGGCTCGGATTTTGCCGCCGGTGCCGATCTCTACGCCTGTATGGATTCCCCTTCGGGTGAGGTGATCATTGAGCCGGGACAGACTCTGCTCGTTCACACAGGGCTTGCCATGGAGATCCCCGAGGGCTTGGTCGGCTTGATCTATGCCCGCAGCGGGCTTGCCTCCAAGCGCGGCTTGGCGCCCGCCAACAAGGTTGGGGTGATTGACAGCGACTACCGCGGCGAAATTATGGTGGCGCTCCACAATCACAGCGCGATCCCTCAGGTCGTTACGCACGGTGAGCGCATCGCTCAGATGGTCTTTGCTCCCTACTACACCGCCGATTTTGTTCTCTCCGACTCTTTAGACGACACCTCCCGCGGTTCAGGCGGCTTCGGCTCGACCGGAGCTTAAGACGCGAGGGGGATGCGAGGACGCGAAGGACGCGGGGGACGCGATTTGTCGCTTTTT
>JAFVRI010000196.1 GCA_017504335.1 Clostridia bacterium | reverse complement strand
CCGATAAGTGCTGGTCCTGCCGCATCCGCGCGGGGCTTATGGATATCCTTACGGGACTGGAAGCACAGTACACTCACAAGATCGAGGGACGGCGGGACAACTCCCTGACCTTTGCGACCTACCGCAACATCGTCATCCTCATCCACGGTGATATCATGCACCCAGGGCGCATCGAGGACGTTTGCCGCATCTTCGGGGTCAACAAGAACAAGCTCCAAGTCATCTTCCGCCGATACAGCGGACTCTCCTACCACGATTTCATCAAGCAGGCCCGTGTGGAACGTGCCCAAAGCTATCTGGCCTTTACGGGTCTGAAACTCTCGGAGATCGCTTTCCGCCTCGGGTTCAGCACCGAACAACACTTCTACCGCTTCTTCAAGCGAGAAACAGGCGAGGCCCCTGCGGATTTCCGAAAGAGTACCGTGAAGGGGCGGAAGGATGCCTTTGCGAGGCTGGCTATGGCTGCCGCGGGAGATCCCGGGTGCTATGCGGTGAAACAGTAATTGAATATGGAAGAACAGTCAGAAATTGGCTGTTCTTTTTTTTGCGCTCCCGGCGAAATCGTGCCAATGGGATATTTTTTGTTTCTTACATTATGTTACAATAAAAAATGAGAAAAAATTTTCAAAAAAATGACACAAAACCGAAAAAAGCGTGGACATAGTAAGTAGGACAAAAAACAAGCGAAAAAGGAGGTGAGCGCATGGGGCGGTTCAATAAGCGAAAAGGCCAATCCAAGCAGATGGATGAGAAAATAATAAGCCTATACTGGAAACGCGACGAGCAGGCTATCGCGTTGACTGCCGAAGTTTACGGCCGTTGCCTCTACAGCATCGCTTATAATCTGCTTCACGACGAGTGCGATACCGAGGAGACGGTGAATGACACATATTTGGATGCTTGGAAGAGCATCCCACCGGCACGCCCCGATTGTCTATTAGCCTTTTTGACCAAGATTGTGCGTGGAAATGCCATTAACACTTACAAGAGCCGTACCCGCTCACGTCACATTCCGCCAAGCATGATGGTCTCTCTAGCAGAACTGGACACCGTATTGGGGAGCGATTCGGATGACCCGACAGGCGGTGAATCGAAGCAAATATCCGATGCCATCAGTGGCTATCTCTACACGCAAACCGAGCGTGCGCGCAATATCTTTATTTACCGCTACTACTGCTCGGATACCGTAAGACGTATTGCGGGCATGATGAAGATCAGCGAATCTACCGTAAACCGTGAGCTGTCCCGTATGCGGGATGAATTGCGGGAGTATTTGAAGAAGGAGGGAATTTACGTATGAAGCATGAAAAGAAATACGAGATATTGAGCGGTCTTGATGAAAGGCTTTTGGAGGATGCTTTGCGCAACCGTGAAGAAATGATGCGTCCGACCGTCAATAGACGAACTGAAAGATTTCGCCGTGTGGTGCTATTGTGCGCCTGCCTGACCTTGCTGTGCGCAAGTCTTGTGGTTATGGGCGTGGTAGGATTGTCCATGGTGACGGGTGATAAACCCGGCGAGACAGAAACGCAACAAGAAACCCCGCCGCATTCGGAGCTTTCGGATAGTCAGCTTCTTGCCCTTGGTAAGGAAAGCCATTCCCTAATTGCTCTGAGTATACAGGAGGCAAAGGATAATGCTTTGGCTTCCGCAGAGATGATGGAGAACATCTTCGACCTGCCTGCCCAGATCATCAGCTTCCACGCCTCGCCCGACGAGACTGTGACCATTTACCCCGGTAGAGGTGCCGTTCAGGAGGTGATGGAGTGTCCTCACACAGGGCGTGACCGCTACTGCTTTGCCCACGTGGGACGGTTGGCCGACACCCAGGACGAATATTGTCACATTGTTGAGCCCTTCCTGCAATACTATGTTTACTCGGATGCTCTGGCCGGTACACCATTAACAGTAGCGGGGGATGCGAAAGTAGTCTGGCAGTTCTACGTCAAAGACAAGGACTATGACAAGCCCGACCAGCTCAACTACGTGGTGCGCAACAAGGATGGTACAGTTACGGGTGTGGGGAGCATTTACGTGGATACCCGCCCGCTGTTCAAGGCTGAAAACAAAGTGGGGCAATTGCGCTATGAGTTAATGCTTCGCCGCTGTGTGTCTCTGGGCAGCCGTACCTACACCCGTGAGGACGGCATGACCGACGAGTACGCCGCACGGCTCTTTGATCTCTACGCCACCCGCGCCGAAGAAGCAACCGAGGGGCTGTTCGACGAGCTTACCGTGCAGGAGCGCATGATTCTCACCCGCGCCTCTCTGTTCAATGCTGTCCTTTCGGACGGGCGGATCACCGGCTACAAGTTTTCCTCGGTGGGCTATGATCTTGAAAATCCCGCATACCTGCTTACTATGTATGGTACCGAAAAAAGCTATTTCCTCTGCCTCGATGGCTGGTACCCCGTGATCGAGGTCTGTCCTCACCCCGACTACAAGTGGGAATGGATCCTTCTCACGGACGGCCGCAGGGTGATTATACGTGACAATAACTGGTATTTTGAAGAAAATTCCGACACCCAATTTGAAGCAACGTAAGGAGATATTCATGAAGAAATTATCTTTGATCCTTGCCGCCCTCATACTCACAGGTAGCATGGCGGCCTGTACCCGTGAGACTGTTTCCTCAACCGATACCGATATAAGTACCGAATCCCCATCGGATACGGATGAAACAACAACCCAAGGCGAAAATCCTAAAACACCATCCGCAAATAAGCTCCGCGACAGCATAGCCGATCTTGTTCAAGTCCCGGATACTCCCGTGACACATCCCCCCATCGACCCTGCCGATTATGGAACCCAGCCCAGCGAGGGCTTGGAATACACACTAACGGGAAATTACTACACCGTTGTGGGCATGGGCACCTGTACCGATGCAAAACTGGTGATCCCCGCCGAATATGAAGGAAAGCCTGTGAAGGCCATTGGTGATTATGCTTTTGCGGTGTACGATGAAGAAAAGCGGGCCTATTTCGGTTATGATACCATTACCAGCGTGGTGGTGTCAGAGGGCATCGAATCCGTTGGCAGCTCTGCTTTTTTTCGGTGTATGAATATGCGGAACATTCAATTGCCCGATACCTTGAAGAAAATCGATGGCGGAGTTTTCAACGGGTGTTCAAGCCTTGTGGAATTGACCGTCCCCGAGGGAATCACGCAATTAGGGCATCATTTCGCCACCGAATGCAGAAGCCTGCAAAGGGTTACGCTCCCCTCTACCCTAAAAAGCATTGGTCAGGATGCCTTTTCCTATTGCGGCAGTCTGTATGAGATCAATCTTCCCGTTGGACTGACAGCCATCGGCGGAGAGGCTTTCCGTGCTTGCTTTTCCTTAAAGACCATTCATCTTCCCGCAACCATCCGTGATATAAACGGTACATCCTTGCGATCCGATTTGGACGTGGAGTGCCAAAAAAACTTTGGTCATGACAGCCCGACGGGATTTCGGGAGCAAGGATATTCCGAGGGAGACATCTACCCCAACGGCTTCATTCATCATCTGTACTTTGACGGAACGCTGGAGGAATATCTGGACCTGGTCGAATACCGAAACGAAAGATCAGCCAGCTTGGGAGGAAGCTTTCTGCCCTATGCCGTGAATTTCTATATCGACGGCGAATTGGTTGAATATCTGACCTTGCCGGACGGGATTACTGATCTGCCCACGGCTGCCTTTGTTGGCTGTCAGAGCTTGAAAGGTGTGATCCTCCCCGATGCATTTTGTACTGCGGGTGTTGCCGATCAAGAGGCCGAATGGACTGCATGGAAGAGCTTTCTGTTCATGAATTGCCCCAATCTGGAATGGGTTGTGATCGAGTCGCCCATTCCCGCAGACTATATTGATGAGCAGGATGCTGCTAATGATTATGATGATGTGGTGATCAATTGGCTGAACAGAAATTTTTATTGCCGATCCGAAATCAAGAATCCGATGGGGGACGAGCCTTATTTACTGTCTACAGTTCAAAATCGTCATTTCTATCTTACCGCTACCAATGAGGAGGCCAAGGATTACATGGAAGAATACTTACGCGCTTCACAGGAATATTACGAGGTCTCCGTAGAAGCTCATTATGCAGGCGAGTGGCACTACGATGAGAATGGTCATCCTGTTCCCAATGAAAAATAAAGGAGTACTCTTATGAAAAAACTATCGATCATTCTCTCCGCCCTTCTGCTCATAAGCACTATGACAGCCTGCACCAGCAAGCCCTCACAGCCTGCCGATACCACCGTGGCCGCCGAAGCACCGACTAATACCGAAACAGTATTACCCCCGGAAGATAATGCCTCCAATAAAGCCTACCCCAGCGTAGCCGACCTCGTCCAAGTCCCTGACACCCCCGTGACCCATCCCCCTATTGAGCCCGCCGATTATGGAACTCAGCCTAGCGAGGGCTTGGAATATAAGTTGACGGGAAACTACTACACCGTCGTGGGTATGGGCACATGCACCGATGCGAAACTGGTGATCCCCGCCGAATATGAGGGAAAGCCTGTGAAGGCGATCGGAAGCACCGCTTTCGTTTCTTACAACAGTGCGACACAGACCTACGATCCCAATACCACTGTAACGAGTATTGTTCTCCCCGAAGGAATTGAGTCCATTGAAGATTCGGCCTTTTTCAAATGTCATGGTTTACGAAATATACAGTTGCCCTTGACGCTGAAACGCATGGGACAGCAAGCGTTTGATGAATGTACTGCTTTGGTTGAACTTTCCATTCCCGAGGGCATCACCGAAATTCCATCCTTCTTTGCCTATTACTGTACGAGCCTTCAAAAGGTCGTATTACCTTCAACGATCAAGACCATAGGTCAGGATGCTTTTCGTGGCTGTGAAAGTCTGTATGAGATCCATTTGCCCGACGGCTTGGAAACTATAAAAAATGGAGCCTTTCGCGGGACGAATACCTTGAAGACCATCCACATTCCTTCATCCATTCAAAGCATTTCGGGCGAGAGCTTTCGGAATGAATCGGATGTGATGTATATGAAGGGCTTGGGGGAGGTCATTCCTGAGGGACACGAGCACGGTGAGATTCGTCCCGAGGGATGGATTCATCATATGTATTATGACGGAACCATGGAGCAGTTTTTTTCGTTGGTTCAGAACGAAAGTTATACATCTCCCATGTTCCGTTTCGCAGTAAATTTCTATATTGATGGAGTATTAGTGGAATACGTGCATATACCCGATCATATTACGAGCATCCCGGCAGGTATATTCAGTGAATGCCAAAGCCTGAAAGGAGTAAGCCTGTCAAGTGAGCTGATAGACACCGAACAGTGGGAGTCAGCCTTTGCGAATTGTCCGAATTTGGAGTGGATCGTTGCTCGGGGAGACTTGCCTACAGACCGCCCGGTAAATGATCCCGCCGGAAACTTCGATCATTGGTCAAGCTGGCTTATGTATAATTTTCATGTGATCGCACAGCCCAAGGATAAAAAGCAAGTAGCCGTATATTACAGTACATTATCATCGCGTTGTCTGTATGTTTCCGCTTCTGAAAGTCAAGCAGCCGATTACGTGACTGGGT
>JAFVRI010000195.1 GCA_017504335.1 Clostridia bacterium | reverse complement strand
CCCCTACAGACGGTAGTGGAAAGCCATCGTAATTTTCCTAAACAAGCAATCGGATCTTCCTTTGTTTATATAGAAGAATGTACAATAAATTATTTCTATCCCGTAGGGGGCGACGTCCTCGACGCCCCGTTACAAATAGAAAAGAAATCCGTCGGGACGCAGCAGGGTCCGACGGATTTCTACCTTAGAGAAAAAAGAATCGCCTACCCGTCACACAAAGACGAGGAGTCTATGTTTCCCCAAGCCATATTTTGTAATAAAAGTTTTGCGGAGCTTTTTCAAAAGCGACCCGCGTCCCCCGCGTCTCCCGCGTCTCCCGCGTCCCCCGCGTCCTCTGCCAAGATCAAATAGCAGGTGAAGTTGGGGACTTTGATCTGCCAATCCATGGAATCACCCGAGAAGGTAAAGGACTGGCAAAGGGTCAGATCGTTGTTGTCGTCCAGGAGATAGACCGAAGCCTTGGTACGGTCACCGAGAGAGCCGAGGGTGAGGGTGACATCCTGAGCGGGGGCAGAATCGTCGTCGTTGTAGTGAGCGAGGATCACACCACCATGAGATTCGTCGCGGGCGGCAAGCACGTGAAGCGTGCTGTCATCCGACTCCGATGCGACCTCGGTACCCATGCGATAGAGGGCATTGAACATAGGGAAGGGGTAGTAGCCCTTGAGGGTGGAGCGACCGATCTGCATCATGTCAAACAGTCCGTTCCAGGCGGGAGTGGGGCGTGCATCATAGTACATGAGCATGTCTACGGGAGCTTTTTGACAGTCGCACATGGTTGCCAAGGTGAACGCCGCGCCCTTGATGGTCATGTGTGTGGCGTAGCTGTAACGGATCTCGTCGCCCGTCCAAGCCTTTACGTAGTTCCACTCGTTGAGGATCGATTCGGTGTCCTTGAAGCCGTACTTGTCCAGCAGATCACGAACCCGCAGGGCTCTTGTAACGATCTTCTCGGTGGAAAAGGCATAAACGTGCCAGGAGAAGAAATCGAGAGGAGCTTTGAGCTGAGAAAGAAAATCCTCTGCCCAATCCAGCTTGCCCGCAATGGCGGGACCGCCGATCTTCAGATGGGGGAAGCATGCCTTCAGATGGGTGGCGGCGATGTGATAAAATTCAAAAAATTCTGCCTTGGTGCCGCCCCATGTGCGCTTGTTGGTGGCATCGTCGGGATCCAGATCGGGCTCGTTCCAGATCTCCCAGTATTGGATGTCGCGGTGAGCGCCGTCTGCCCAGCCCTCGGTGCAGTGGCGAATGATATGCTCGCAGATCACCGCCCATTTGTGAAAGTCCTTGGGGGGCAGGGTACCGTACTTCTTCACCTCATGCTCGATGCGGTGACCGAGGCGGTAAAAGACCTTGGTGCCTGCCGCCTCCATCATATCCATGTAGTGGTCGGTGCAGACGAAGTCATAATTGGCGGGATCCTCGGGATCGGCATCAAAATCGGGGAAGATATTGATCACATCTACCGTATGCTCGAGGCCGTAGGAGGCGTAGAAGGAGGCGTCGTGGGTTCGTCCGTAGGGAATGCCTGCCACGGCGAACTCATAAATGTTCTGTCCGTCCTGATGCTCAAGGTTGTAGGAATCGGTCTGATCCCAACCGACCTGCGCTCCCTTGACGGTACCGACGGGTCCGTTGTTGACGGCGTGCATGGGCTTCATGCTTGCCTTTTGCTCGTTGAAGTTTACTTTTGCGTTTGTCATATCGTATTTCTCCTTTTCATTCGTTGGAAGCCAGATTCCAAACGGTCAGTCCCTTGGTGCTTGCATATTTGACGGTATAGGCAGAACCGCCCGTGCTTTTTTTGCAGAAGGCGATGCACACGTCGCTTCCGTCAACCAGGGCGCGGTTGCGCACCATCATACAGCCGCGGTGATAATGCTCCGAGGTGTAGGTGTAGGAGTCTGCCCGTTGGAGGATATCCTGATAGATTTGGCAGTCCCGCTCCGACCAGCCCCTCGTTTGCGTTTGGCAGGGAAGGTAAAGGCAAAGCCGTACATCGGGGTGAAGCTCCTTGAGATCCAGAACCGTCAGCGCCGCTAAGGTATCAAAGCCAAGCGCGCCGCCTGCGCGAAACTCCCGAACTCCGTGGTCGTACGCGTATTCCACGGCGCGCCTGAGGCGTTCGGCAAGGTGCCCAAGAAGATCGGTAGGAATTTCACGGTGACCGGTGAAGCAGGCAACGTGCATTATTTTTTCATCCATTTCGGTTCTCCCTTCGGAAGTCTTGCTATCATTATATCATACTTTTCTCTTTTTGTGTAAAAAAGTCATAAATTTTTTTATCCCTTGATACAATGTAGCAAGAGCTTAGAAAGACGGAGGTTTTCTATGAAACACGTAAAACAAATGTTGGCGATATCCCTTCTGTGGATCCTGCTTTTGGGAGTGCTTACCGCCTGCTCGGGAGGAGAGCCTCATACCGACGCGCCGGTTTCCGCAGGGCTTTCGGTGCTTGCCGGGCAGAGCCCTATGGCGAAGGCGGGGCTTTGCGGCGCTCCCGTTTCCTTCTCGGCAGATGATTTCGGCCGTGCCATGAATCTTTCTTCGGTCCGCTCGGTGACCGTGACTCGCATTCCGTCTCCCGATGAGGGCGAGCTTCGCCTCGGCAATGTGGTGGTAAACAACGGACAGGTGATCAGCGCATCGGCGCTTTCCAATCTCTCCTATGTGAGTACCCGCGGCGGTGTCCGCTATTCCTCCTTTGGCTTTACGGTGAACGATTCCCCTGTGGAAATGACCTGCGAGGTCTTTCTTCTCAGCACCGTGAATCAGGCACCGACCCTTGCGAAGGCCCCCGAAGCCTCGCTCTCGGCCAGTACCTCGGTCAATAAAACCCTCACGGGTGAGCTGCCCTCCCATGATCCCGACGGTGATGTGACTACCGTGGAGATCGTTTCCTATCCCAAATCGGGAATCCTCGTTCTGACCGATCCCCATAAGGGTACCTATACCTATACCCCCTATCCCGACCGAACCGGTAAGGATTCCTTTACCTACGTGGTCCGTGACCCCTACGGCAATTACAGCGCCTCGGCAACCGTGTCCTTGCAGATTGTGAAGTAGGGACGCGAAGGACGCGAGGACGCGGGGGATGCGGAGGATGCGGGGGACGCGGTCGCTTTTGAAAAAGCTCCGCAAAACTTTATTACAAAATATGACTTGACCTTTGTGCATTCTCCTCGTCATAATTTTTATAAAACGATATTGTTTTTTCTCTAAGGTAGAAAACCATCGGAATGCGTTGCTGAGCCAACATATGCGCAAGCATATGTCCCGAAGCGAAGCGAAGGAGGACACCGATGGTTTTCTTCTTTTTTATTACGGGACGTCGAGGACGTCGTCCCCTACAGACGGTAGTGGAAAGCCATCGTAATTTTCCTAAACAAGCAATCGGATCTTCCTTTGTTTATATAGAAGAATGTACAATAAATTATT
>JAFVRI010000194.1 GCA_017504335.1 Clostridia bacterium | reverse complement strand
GACGGATTTCTACCTTAGAGAAAAAAGTATCACTCACATCCTACACAAAGACGAGGAACGTGAATAAAAACAAGCCATATTTTGTAATAAAAGTTTTGCGGAGCTTTTTCAAAAGCGACTAAAAATCAGTCCTAAGTAATTTTTCAAAAGCGACCAAAAATCAGTCCTAAGTAATTTTTCAAAAGCGACTAAAAACCAGTCGCAAGAAACCTCTCACTCAAACTCAAAATGGCGAAGCGTAGCGAACACCTTGTCCGCCATGAACATGAAGCCCATATCGTTGGGGTGGGTACGGTCCACGGTGCAGGCATCCTCCCACTGACCGTGGAAGTAGCTTTCACCGTCGATATAATAGACCTTTTGGTCGCCCTGCTCACGGGCATAGCGGAAGGTGTCGATGATCACGTTGCGGCGCGCGCATCCGTCCGCCACTCTGCCGTGACCGCCAAAGTCGGGGCGGGACATCATAACGTAGGGGATGGTGGGATTTTTCTCACGGATCTTTTTGTACATCTTGCAATGGGTGGCTTGGAGATGCTCCACGTTGGGGGCATTGTGGTCGTAGTCCGAGATGAAGGCGGACATTTCCATGTTTGCCATGTAGTCTACGATCAGATCCTCTGCTTTACCGCTTCCCGAGAAGCCAAGGTTGATATAGTCCAGATTGAGACGGCGGCAGACTAAGGAGATATAATTGTTACCGGGACGGGAAGCGCATCCGCCCTGGGTGATGGAGCTTCCGTAAAATACGAAGGGCTTTTTGTTGCGGTATGCCATGCCCTCGCCTACACAGGCTCCCTTTTGCACACCAATCTCCAGCTTTGCCACTTGGCTGTAAGTGGGGAAGTTGATGGTCAGATGACGAAGCTTTTTGCCTTCGCGGAAGTTGAACAGCGACACGTAGCCGTCGGTCATATCATAGGGAGGACGGAAGGTGCCGATATACACGCTGTCTCCGATGGCAGGGTTGTCCTCATATAGATCGAAGCCCGCTCCGCCCGTCAGGGGCATATGGTTGTGACGACCGATCTTGGGCATATAGGCACGGATGATGACGTAATCCGAATCGGTGGAGAAGCGGACGCGGCCACCTGCGGTGTGCAGATAAAGCTGAGCCACGCCGTCATTTGTGTTGAGTCCGATCTCGTCGGGCAAACGCTTGAAAACCGACTCGTTTTTGTAATTGTAAAGACCGTAAACGCGGAAGGGATCCTCCTTCACGTCGTAGTAGCGGACGTCCTCCGGCAATACCGTTTGGTCGTCACACATCAGCTTATCCGGTACAAATTTTTCTTCACTCATGTTCGTATCCTCACTTATGTAAAAATAAAGCGGAGAAGCCCGCAAAGGCTTCTCCGCAAAAAAGATTACTGCTTTGCGTTCATTTTCAGATATTCGTTGATGAAGCCGTCGATCTCACCGTCCATGACAGCGGTGATGTTGCCGTCCTCGTATCCCGTACGGGTATCCTTGGCAAGGGTGTAGGGCATGAATACGTAGGAGCAGATCTGTGCGCCCCACTCGATGTTGGTCTTGTTGCCCTGAATGTCCTCAATGGTGTCCAACCGCTCACGGAGCTTGATCTCCATCAGCTTTGCTTTCAGCATCTTCATGGCGGTTTCCTTGTTCTGGAGCTGAGAGCGTTCGGTCTGACAGCCTACCACAATACCCGTGGGCTTGTGCAGAATACGGATAGCGGAGTCGGTCTTGTTGATGTGCTGACCGCCCGCTCCGCTGGAACGGTGCGCCGTGACTTCAATATCCTCGTCACGGATCTCTACCTTGTCGATGTTGTCAAATTCGGGCATGACCTCAATGGACGCGAAGGAGGTCTGACGACGGCCTGCCGCGTCAAAGGGAGAAACACGAACCAAACGGTGCACACCGTTTTCCGCCTTCAGATAACCGTAGGCGTTAAGCCCCTCCACCATGATGGTGGCACTCTTGATGCCTGCGGCATCTCCGTCCAGCCAGTCAAGGAGCTTGTACTTGTAGCCGCGGCGTTCTGCCCAACGGGTGATCATACGGTAGAGCATCTGCGCCCAGTCCTGTGCCTCGGTTCCGCCCGCGCCGGGGTGGAAGGAAACGATGGCGTTGTTCTTATCATATTCACCGGAGAGAAGGATCTCGATTCGCTTCTCCTCGGCTTCCTGGGCGATGGCATCCAGCTCACCCTGAACCTCTTCCACGTAGCCCTCGTCGTTTTCCTCGATCGCCATTTCCGCAAGGGTAATGGCATCCTCCAAGCGACCTGCCAGAGCCTCGTAGCTCTCAATGGTGTCCTTGGTCTGCTTCAGCTTTTGAAGGACCTTGGAGGAATTCTCCTGGTTGCCCCAAAAATCGGGCTCCAAGGTCTCGGCATCCAGCTTTTCCGCCAGTGCCTTCAGGTCGGTGATCCGCAGAGCGGAGCCGAGGTCCTCAATATCCTCTCTCATGCCGATCAGCTTATATTTTGCGTCTTCCAATGCGATAATCAAATAAACCTCCCGCAACCCTTGGTTGCTTCGATACAAAATTTTGTCATATTCCAATATATTATATCACAGTGCCTTTGCGATTGTCAAGGGAATTTTTGGCAATATAGAAAACAAAAGCATTGACAGAAAAAGGAAATGATGATATAATATGTGTACAGAGATCTTCGCACAGTCTTCTATGCCGATCTTCTCCGTGTAATCTTTGGATATACGCAAGTGGCGCGACGGTGTGAGACCCGTCGCTTTTTGTTTTTTGAACCTTCGGAAAGGGGGAGAGGGCAAAATGAAAAAACGTAAGATCATTACATTTGCTTTGCTTTTCTGTTTCTCGTTGCTTTTTGTTGGATGCAGAGAAACGGAAGAAAATATACCCGCAGGGGATTCGGAAATTCTGTTCGATACCGAGGAGGTTGAGGTGGAAGCGACAGGATCCGAGAAAATCACGGAGATGGAAGAAACGACCGAGACCGACCCGATTGCAGAATCTGAAGAACTGACGGAGTCCGAAGAAATTACAGAATTGGAGCAAATCACGGACACAGAAAACGAAGAAGCGGATTTGGGTGATGGTTTATTTCCTTCTCATCCTTTTGATGGCTTATCTTGTTTCTGTGGAACCCTAGTTCGTTGGGAACATGTAGTTGGAGAATCAGATCCTTTCTCGGGACTAACGTCTGTTTCGAGCGAGTTTGAAAAGCTACGTTCGAATCTTGTCATGATAAACGTCCAAATTCTTGATGTAATGGAATATGAACATTGGCGTACGGATGAAATTGCAGAGTTGAATGTACTTTTTTTGCCGAGGGATGCCATGAAATACGTAGTCGAGGGCGAGGAATCTCTTGTGTTTCTTTATCAAATTTTTGTAGGTCATACCGAGGAAAATACACCTGTGTATATGTGGACTTTGTATCCTTACGAATTATCGGAGTGGGCATATCCGATTTTTCGATATGAGGACGGTCGAATGGTAATTGATGAAAAACAAGCGAACGTGGTAGAAGGTTATACTTCTTTGTATGAAATGATGTTTCTGACTAAGGCGTATCAAGCAAACAAATATCTTTCGAAGTATAGCATTGACGAAAAATACCATTTCAGAAACGGAATGACCGTGGAAGAACTGGAGCAGTTTTACAATGCGGTTGCAAATCTGCCTATGCCGAATGAATGAAAATTCAACAGAAAATCGCCCGAGTTCGCAATTTGCGGATTCGGGCGGTTTTTCGTTTTTAATTTTTCAACTCTTCCGCAAAGAGTTCAAAGGGATTTGCCCGCGTTTCATCGGCGCGGGAGTTCGGAAGATAGGTAAAAGTCAAAACCTTTCCATCCTTCGGATGAGGGAAGGACAGTCGGGTGGCAGAGAGGCCCAAGAAATAGGGAGAGGGGGGAGCGCCGTAGCGGCGGTCTCCCGCAAGGGGAAGGGAGCGGCTGGCAAATTGCACGCGGATCTGGTGGGTTCTGCCCGTGTGAAGGGTTACACGAAGGAGGGAATAGCCCTCTTTGGTGGCTAGGGTCTCATAGTCAAGGATCGCTTCCTTGACCCCCTTGCGGGCGCGGTCTACCACAAAGGATTTCCCAAGGCGGCGGTCGTAAAAGAGAAGATCCCGAAGGGTTCCGCTTTTTTCTTTTGGTTCGCCGCAGACCACGGCAAGATATTGCTTTTTGAGACTTCCCTCGGTGATGGCGCGGGAAAGCGATGCCGCCGCGGAGGGGGTACGGGCATAGACCATCAGCCCTTCGGTCTCTTTGTCCAGTCGATGTACGGGATAGACGGGATCCTTCTCTCCCTTTTCGCGCAAAGCGCTTTGCAAAAGGGAAGGGAAGCAGTTGTTGCCTTCCCCTTCCGAGAGGATGCCGCGGGGCTTGACCGAGACCAGAAGATCTCGGTCAAGGTAATAAATTTCGGTCATAGATTCCTCGTTTTCTTCCGAGATTAAACCCTTTTCATCAAACGGCAAAGTGTACGGAGCAGTCCGAAAAAGAGGACGATCCCGCCGAGCATGGCGACGATCTTCCAGATGGAATGGCGGGAATCTCCCGTCCATCGGTGGGTGCATTCCGGGGAATCGGTCTGCTCGTCCGAATAGAGCCAGAGCGACATATCGTACTTGTGGCGCAGCTGATAGCCGAACAGAGCGCGGCATTTTTCGCATACCGCACGGCAAAGGGCGTTGTCGGATAAATGTTTCATGTGCTTCCATCCTTTCGAAAGGTGTTGATCTATGGGTAGTATGACCACATCGAAAGGCTCCCATTCATTGTATCATAAAAGGCGATTTTTTTCAAGAGGGGATCGGCGGAAAGCTTCCGCCCGTGTGTGTGATGCTTCCCCGAATGATCCTTCCGTTTTCCTCACGCTCGCATCGATAGAGAATGGGTGCGTCAAAGCTGCCGATGCCCTCTTGCAACCAAATATTCGTTTGCGCGGACAGCGCCGCCTCGGAGGTAACTGCCGTGATTTGCCCGCCCATAAGATAGATCCCTCCCTCTTCGGGAGAGGATTCCCCCGTGGCATAGCCGATCCTTGCGGCATTGACCGCCACGTCACCGCCCGAGATCTCCAATCGTTTCTCGGCAAGAATTCCGTATTCCGAGGCGGTGGCTCGGAGCATCCCCGACTCTACGGTTACGGTGGCGGAAGCGTTGACCGCGGTATCGGCTCCACTGAGGGAAAGACTGCCGTTTCCCCGAAGGATTAGATCTCCCCGAGCTTTGATGACGGAATCCCCCGCGGAGTACAAAGGATTGACCGATCCCTCCTTGGTCTCTATGATCACCGCGGCAGCGGATTTCACGAAAATGGCAGGACGGAAGGAGGATCGGATCGAGACACCGTCCAAAATCAGGCAGACCGTTTCCCCAAATCCGACGTCCACCGCAATTCCGCCCTCGCTCAGAGTTCCCGTCAGACGGTAGACTCCCTCCTGCTTCACGGTCAGAAGATCGTCCTTGACCTCGATCGCGCGGGGATCGCCCGTGAAGGAGTAGCGCCGCCGATCCAAGGAGACGGTGGGTGGCTCCGGTTCGGGGATGGGCAGATCGCTCTCGGTTTCCGCCTCGGTTTCAAAGGGATCTACCCCCGAAAGCGCGGGGGCACATCCAAACAGCATGCACATCAGCGCAAAAGAACCAATCGCAAATAGAAGTCGTTTCATGAAAATATCCTTCCTTCTCCAAAAACTTCCGTGATCCGGCAGGAGTATTGCAAAAGTTATTGTAAAAAATGTGAAAATGTGGTACAATAAAGCATAGTTGTATATATTTTATGTTTGGACCTGCGCACTTAGACCGATGGCGCGGGTTACGGAAAGGAACCTCTATGCTTTCGACCGTTTTCAGCGCGGGACTTTTGGGAATTGATGGATATATTGTGACCGTGGAATGCAACGCGCAATCGAGGATCCCCGGCTTTGAGCTGGTGGGCTTACCCGACCTCGCCGTCAAAGAGGCAAAGGAGCGGGTGCGTACCGCTTGCGAAAACAGCGGATACCGATTTCCGGCACTGGAGCTGACCCTGAATCTGGCTCCCGCTGACCGACGGAAGGAGGGTTCTGGATTTGATACCGCTATCCTTCTTGGTATTCTTCGCAACGGAGGAGTTTTGCGGACCACGGTGGATTTTTCCGACAAATGCTTTGTGGGTGAGCTGTCTCTGTCGGGTCGGCTTCGCCCCATTCACGGAATCCTCTGCATGTGCGTCGCTGCCAAGGAAGCGGGCTTTACCGAATTTTACGCCCCCTCGGAAAATGCCAAGGAGGCGGCGGCGGTAAAGGGGATCCGCGTGTATTCTGTGGACAACATTCGCCAGCTCGTGGGACATTTGAACGGAGACACACCCCTGACCCCCGAGGAGTTTGATGAGGGATCCTTTGCCAGAGAGCTGGATCGCTCCGCTCCCGATTTCTCGGATGTCAAGGGACAAAAAATGGCAAAGAGAGCCTTGGAGATTGCCGCCGCGGGCGGTCATAATGTACTTCTCATCGGCCCTCCCGGTACGGGAAAATCCATGCTTGCCAAGCGGATCCCGTCCATTCTTCCGCCCATGAGCTTTGAGGAGGCGATCGAATCCACCAAGGTTCATTCGGTGGCGGGGACTCTTCCCGAAAACGTGTCGCTCCTGCCCCTGCGACCCTTCCGCTCTCCCCACCATACCATGAGCGCGGTAAGCCTTGTGGGAGGCGGAACCACACCGAAGCCCGGTGAGGTCTCTCTGGCGCACAACGGCGTTCTGTTTTTGGATGAGCTTGCGGAATTTCCCAAACAGGTGACCGATGCGCTCCGTCAGCCCTTGGAGGACCGTCGGGTGACCATTACCCGTGCGGCGGGACGGCTGACCTACCCCTGCTCCTTTATGCTGGTGGCTGCCATGAATCCCTGCCGTTGCGGCAATTTCGGACATCCTACCAAGCCCTGTACCTGTAAGCCAAAGGACGTGAAAAATTATCTTGCCAAGATCAGCGGGCCTGTGCTGGACCGATTCGATATTCAGATCGAGCTGCCTGCGCTGACCTATGAGGAGCTGTCGAATCGCAACGAGGCAGAGGAATCCTCGGCGGCGATCCGAGAGCGTGTCATTGTCGCCCGAGAGCGTGCCGCTCGGAGAATGAAGGACGTGGAGGGCATATACTGTAACGCGCAGCTGGATTCCGCTTCGTTGCGGATCTTCTGCCGTTTGGATCCTTCCGCAGACAAACTGCTTCATGCCGCCTACGATCGCATGGGGCTTTCCGCAAGAGGCTATGACCGAATCCTTCGGGTGGCAAGAACCATTGCGGATCTGGACGGAGCGGAAGAGATCGGAGCGAAGCACATTGCCGAGGCGATCCAGTATCGCTCCTTGGATAAAAAATACTGGGGAAATACATAAACACCCTACCGTAAAGGAGATCAAACGTGAACCGTGACGAATTAAAAAATACAATTATTTCCCTTTGCTCGGTCATGTCGGTGTCGGGCTACGAGAGCCACTATGCCGATGCCCTACGACAGAGGATCGCGCCCTATTTTGACGAGCACCGTACCGATGCGGTGGGCAATCATCTGTTTGTACGTCGATGCGGAAGGGAGCAGGCTCCCCTTGTGATGATCGATACGCACTACGATGAGATCGGTATGCTGGTTACCGACCATTTGGAGGGCGGATTTCTGAGATTTACTTCGGTGGGAGGACTTTCTCCCTCCGTTTTACAGGGCGCTGATGTGGTGATCTACGGAAAAAAGGTCATTCGCGGCGTGATCTCATCCACCCCTCCCCACCTGCGTACGGGAATGGACGAGTCGCTTTCCGACCCCGAGGAGCTTCTGATCGATACGGGATATGGCAAAGAGATTCTTTTGGAGCTGTGTCCCGCGGGAACTCCTGTCGGCTTCTCTCCCTGCTACGGTGCGCTGCTAAATGACCGCATTATGGGGAAGAGCTTTGATAATAAGGCGTGTGCCGCCGCGGCAATTCTGGCGATTGCAAATACGCCGAAGGAAAGCCTTTCGGCAGATGTGGCGCTTTGTCTGTCCTGCTATGAGGAGACCTCGGCTCTTGGCGGAATCGCCCCTGCGGTGTATGCGTTGGAGCCCAATTATGCCATGGTCGTGGACGTCAATCTTGCGAGAGTGCCCGATACACCGAAACGAGAGACCGTTCCCCTTGGAGAGGGAATTTCTCTGTCGGTCTCTGCGGCAACCGACCGCAGACTGACGGCAATGACCGAGCAGCTTTGTAAGGAGCGGGAGATCCCCTATTGCATGATCGCCGCACCTACCTCCACGGGTACCAATGCAGCTACGGTTCAGCTGGTGGGAAAGGGCGTTCCCGTGGTGGACGTCGGCCTGCCCTTGGCATCCATGCATACCTATAACGAGGTCATCGGCATTGCGGATGCGGAGGCGCTTTGCAAGCTGATTTCTGAATTTATCTGCTCCGAGGCGATTGCCGAGGAATTTTCCGTCAGCGATATCATGGAAAAGGAGGAAGCGTAATGAGCGTTACGGTATTTGAAAATCCCGCCCAAATCGAGCGCTTTTCTCCCGTTCCCGAGGAGGAGCTGATCCGTGCTCTTTCCGAGGCATTCGGTCCCACGGGCTGTGAAGCTCCCGTTCGGGAGGTGATCCTTTCTTATGTCCGTCCTCTGGCGGATTCGATCCTTCGGGATTCCATGGGAAATCTGATCTGCCTTTGCCGATTTGGCGAGGGCGAGGACCGTCAAAGAGTGATGATCTCTGCTCATATGGATGAGGTGGGGATGATGGTGACCGAGATCACCGAGGAGGGATATTGCCGCTTTGATACGGTGGGCGGAATTATGCTTGCCGTTATGGAGGGCAGAAAGGTGACTCTCGGGGATGAAACAAAACGGATTTCGGGTGTGATCGCATCCAAGGCGATTCACCATAAAAAGCCAAAGGACAGAAAAAAGCCCACTCCCATAGAGAAGCTCTATATCGATATCGGAGCCAAGGATCGGGAGGAGGCGGAGAAGTATGTTTCGGTGGGAACCCTTGCTACCTTCGATTCGGAATGGTACCGATTCGGTGAGGGCGGTATGCAGATCAAGGGAAAGGCATTGGATGACCGCCTTGGCTGCGCCGTCATGATCCAAGCAATGAAAGCGCTTCGGGAGACTCCTCCCGAGGGAGACGTGGATCTTTATTTCTGCTTTACCGTGCGGGAGGAGATCGGTCTGTCGGGAGCGAAGGTGGTTGCCAACCGCTTAAAGCCCGATGTGGCGATCGTGCTGGAATGTACCGCCGTGTCCGATCTTGCCGAGGTTCCCGAGCATCGCCGCGTGGCAATGCAGGGAAAGGGCGGTGCACTTTCCTTGATGGATCGTTCCACGGTCTATGACCGAGACGTGGTGGATTTCGCACTGGATACAGCGGAGAAAAACGGCATTCCCGTTCAGATCAAGAAATTCGTGTCGGGCGGAAACGACGCAGGCTCGATCCATAAATCGGGAAAGGGAGTCAAGACCCTTGCCCTGTCGGTTCCTACCCGCTATCTCCATTCTCCCGCCTGTGTGGCGAATCTCAATGATGTTCGCAGCGTGACGGCGCTTTGCGAGGCTTTGCTTCGCCGTCTGTCCGCAGAAAGGATCTGATTGTTATGAAACAAAGAAATTTATATCCTCTTTTGGGAGAGCTTTGCTCCCCCGCATCGATCTCGGGCAGAGAGGACGGCATCCGAGCCCTTCTCGCCGAGAAGATCTTGCCCTTTGCCCACGAGGTAAGGTTCGACGCGCTCGGCAATCTGATCGCGAAAAAAGAAGGTGCGGGAAACGCGCCCTCGGTGATGCTCTGTGCCCATATGGACGAGATCGGCTTTTTGGTGACCTTTATCGAGGAAAACGGAATGCTTCGCATTGCTCCTGTCGGTGGAATCCATTTTTCTGCCGTGGCATATGCCGAGGTGGTGTCCGAGAGCGGAATCCCCGGTGTCTTGGTTCCCGAGGGAAAGACCAAACCGGAGGAATACGGAGCTTTGAAATTTTATATTGACATCGGTGCCAACGATCGGAAGGATGCCGAAAAGAAGGTATCGGTGGGCGATTGCTTCGTACAGAGAAGCGGTGTTCGTCGCCTGATGCATAGCTGCGTAGCAGGAAGACCCTTGGATGACCGTGTGGGTTGTGCTGTTCTTTTGTCCCTTGCCGAGGAGCTTTGGACGGAGCAGACCGAGGGAGACATTTACTACGTGTTCTCGGTTCAGGAGGAGGTAGGCTGTCGCGGTGCTATGACCGCCGCCTTCGGGATTGCCCCCGAATACGGACTTTGCTTCGATGTGACCGCTACGGGTGACGTTCCCGGTGCTTCCCCCATGGCATGCAAGCTGGGAGAGGGAGCGGCGGTCAAGATCAAGGATCGCTCGGTCATCTGCCATGAGGAGGTGGTCCAGACCCTTTGCCGTCTGGCGAAAGAGCAAAGGATCCCTCACCAAAGAGAGATCCTGACCGCGGGCGGAACCGATACCTCGTCCATGCAGCTGGCGGGAAGCGGTTGCCGTGTGGGTGCTTTGTCGATCCCCAGCCGCTATATTCATTCGGGTGTGGAAATGTGTGATCTGAAGGATGCCAATGCCTGCGCGGATCTGGCGGCGGCATTTGTCAAGCAGATCGGTCAATAAAAAGGAAAAAGGAAGAAAGCAATGGAATTTTCTCAAAGAACGATGGATCTGGTCAGCGAAGCGGAGGATGCGCTTCGCGAGCGCTTTGCGCACATTGACCGTGTTTCCTTTGAAAATACAAAAAAGATTATGGATGCCTTCCGCAACCATCGGGTCAGCGAGGCAATGTTCAACCCTACCAGCGGCTACGGCTATGACGACCGCGGCAGGGATACCTTGGATGCCATCTGGGCTGAGGTGATGGGCGCGGAGGCGGCATTTGTCCGTCATCAGATCGTCAACGGAACGCAGGCGCTGACCATCGGTCTGTTTGGACTTTTACGCCCGGGCGATGTTCTTTTCTCGGTGGCGGGGAAGCCCTATGATACCTTGGACGAGGTCATCGGAAATTCGGGTACACCCGGAAACGGATCTCTGAGGGATTTCGGTGTGGAATACCGTCAAGCGGATCTTCTCCCCGACGGAAGCTTTGACGAGGAGACCATTCGCCGTGTGCTTTCCGAGGAAGGGGAGCGGGTGAAGGTGGTCTTTATACAGCGCTCCAAGGGATACCTGAACCGTAAGACCCTAAGTGTAGACGAGATCGGCGCGTTGATCCCGAAGGTAAAGGCACTGGTGCCAAATGCTTATGTGGTGGTGGATAACTGCTACGGTGAATTTGTGGAAACCAAGGAGCCTACCGCGGTGGGCGCCGATATGATCATCGGCTCTCTCATTAAGAATCCCGGTGGCGGTATGGCGGAAACGGGAGGCTACATCGCGGGAACCGCACGTGCCGTAGAGCTGGCGTCCTATCGCCTGACCTCTGTGGGTTGCGGCTTGGAGGTGGGTGCCTCCATGGGTCAGAACAAGAGTCTTTTCAAGGGCCTTTTCTATGCTCCCCATACCACCGCGCAGGCATTGAAAACCGCACATTTGGCGGCATATCTCTTTGGCGAGCGAGGGCTCGGCTTTGAGGTGGAGCCTGCATGGAATGAAGAGCGACACGATATTATTCAGTCGGTGATCACCCGAAGCGCAGAGGGGCTTTGCGCCTTCTGTCGGGGCATTCAGGCGGGCTCTCCCATTGATTCCTTTGTGACACCCGAGCCTTGGGAAATGCCCGGCTACGGCGACAAGGTGATCATGGCGGCAGGTGCGTTTACGCAGGGCTCTTCCATCGAGCTGTCCGCAGACGGCCCGCTTCGCGAGCCTTATACCGCCTTCTTTCAAGGCGGACTTACCTATGAAAGCGGCAAGATCGGTATCATGAGTGCCGCCGAGGAGGTACAGAGAGCAGGGCTTGGAAAGAAATAAAAGATCATAAAAGAAACGGCTACATATCACCCGAAAGGATGTCTTTATGCTGTTTTCTTCTCTTGAATTTCTCTATGTGTTTCTGCCGCTGACCTTGATTTTCTATGCGCTCTCGCCGAGAGGCTTGAAAAATGGGATCCTGCTTTTGGTCAGCCTCCTGTTTTATGCCTACGGAGAGCCGATCTACGTGTTTTTGATGATCGCCACCATTGCGCTGAACTATGGATTCGGCAGATGGCTGCAAAGAACGTCCGCACGAAAGGGTGTTCTTGTTTGCGCGGTGGCGGTCAACGTAGGACTACTTTTCTTTTTCAAATACGCGGGAGCCATATTTCCCGCTCTGGGGCAGATTCCGTTGCCCATCGGAATTTCCTTCTATACCTTCCAAGCGCTTTCCTATGTAGTGGATGTGTATCGGGAAGAGGTAAGAGCGTCCGACCGCCCTGTGGCGTTCGGGGCATATATTACCATGTTTCCACAGCTGATAGCCGGTCCCATTGTTCGGTATAGCGACGTGGAGCGTCAGTTGATGGAGAGAGGATACACTGCGGAACGGATTGCCTCGGGCATTGCCGCTTTTTCCGTGGGACTTGCCAAAAAGGTATTGCTTGCCAATCCTGCAGGAGCCCTTGCCGATTCTCTTTTGGCGGAGGCGGATACCGTCCTTTGCGCGGTTCTTTGGCTGGTCTTTTATTCCTTTCAGATCTATTTTGATTTTTCGGGCTATTCGGATATGGCTGTGGGGCTCGGACGGATGCTTGGCTTTGATTTTCCCGAAAACTTTTGCTACCCTTATACCGCCAAAAGCATTACGGATTTTTGGCGCAGGTGGCACATCACTCTTTCCTCCTTTTTTCGGGAATATGTGTATATTCCGCTGGGCGGAAACCGACGGGGAAGGGGACGCACCTACCTGAATCTGCTGATCGTCTGGAGTCTGACGGGACTTTGGCACGGCGCATCCTTCAATTTTTTGCTATGGGGACTTTACTTTTTTATTATCCTCTTGGTAGAAAAAGCGGGATTTTATAAACTATTGAATCAGATCCCCTCCGTTTTTTCGCACGGATACGCCATCCTTTTGATTCTGGTCGGCTGGTTTATTTTTGCGTCGGACGGGACAAAAGACACGCTCTCTTTGCTATCCTTGTTTGGAAATGCACCGTTTTCCAACGGCTGGAGCCTATACGAGCTCCGTAGACATTTGCCCTTTTTAAGTGTCTTGATTTTTGGGGTCACACCGATTCCCAAAAGGATTTTTTCGGGAATCGAAAAACGCTGCCCACGATCCTTCGGTATGCTGCGGATCGTTTTTTGTATGGGATCCCTGATCCTTTGCACCGCTTATCTTGTATCCTCGGGATACAATCCTTTTTTATATTTTAGATTTTAACTACGGAGCATGTATGACTTTACTTTTGACTAAGATTTTTATTAAAAACGCGTCGGATCTGAAAGATCCGAACGTACGGCGTGCCTACGGAACACTTTCGGGAACCGTTGGTATTGTTCTGAATCTCCTTTTGTCTGCCATCAAGCTGTTGGCGGGTGTCCTGTCGGGATCGATCGCCATTACGGCGGATGCGCTGAATAACCTGTCCGATGCGGGTTCACAGGTTATTACCCTATTGAGCTTCAAGATGGCATCCAAGCCCGCCGACCGTGATCATCCCTTCGGTCATGCTCGCATGGAGTACATTGCATCCATGATCGTTTCCTTTCTGATCCTGACAGTAGGTGTAGAGCTGCTTCGGGAGTCTGTAAACGGAATCCTTTATCCGGAAGCCGAGGCGGTGTTCGGGAATCTGACACTTATCATTCTTGGCGTTTCGGTTCTCGCTAAGGTTTGGCTGTTCTTCTTCAACCGTTCCATCGGTAAGAAGATCGGCTCCTCGGTGATGATCGCCACCGCTACCGACAGTATTTCGGATGCGGGTGCTACGGCGGCGGTGTTGGTTTCGGCATTGATCAGCCGACAGTTCGGCATCCGAACCGATGCGTACATGGGCGTTCTTGTATCAATTCTGATCTTTGTGGCGGGCATCCGCATTCTGAACGAGACCAAAAATTCTCTGTTGGGCTCTGCCCCCGACCCCGAGGTGGTGGAGGGGATCGAGATGATCTGCGGAGAGTATCCGGAAATACTCGGCATTCACGATATGGTTGTACACAACTACGGCCCGAACAATACGGTCGCATCCTTCCATGCGGAAGTGGACGGAAATGCCAATGTGTTTGACACCCATGATGTGATCGATACGGTAGAGCGTCGGCTTTGGAGTGATCTCAAGGTTCGTGCCACAGTACATATGGATCCCATCGTCACCGACGATGAACGGGTCACTGCTTTACGGGAAGCGACCGCTCTGGCGGTTCGTCGGATTGATGAACGCCTGACCATTCACGATTTCCGTTTTGTGGAGGGACCGACCCATACCAATCTGATCTTCGACGTTTGTGCGCCCTTTGAGCTTTCCGTAAAGGATGATGATTTAAAGCGTCGGATCGCATCCGAGATCGCAATGATGAATCCCAATTATTTTGCCGTGATTACGGTTGACAGACAATAAAACCAAAAAGGAGAACGTCTCATGTATAAAATTTCGGTTCCTGTGATTTTACAAAATATCGAACGTCAAGGGAGAGAGGGGATTCTCAAAAAGCTTCGGCAGTTGGATGCTGAGCGGGTATTCCTTGCCGTCGGAACGGTCTCTGCGGATGCGGAAAAGCGGAAGGAGACCGTGGACCTCTTCAAAAAGGAGTGTGCGTTTTTCCACTCTCACGGCTTTGAGGTCGGCTCTTGGATGTGGACCTTTATGCTGGAGGGCAAGCATGATTTCACCCCCGTTACGGCGGTGACCGAGGAGGAGCACGTGCTTTCGGACATCTGCTGTGCCGCTGATCCGAGGTACGGAGATTTTGTGGCGGAGGTGGTGGCTGATATTGCGGCTGCGGGTGCGGACCTCATTATGTTTGATGACGACTTCCGCTACGGCTGTATCGGAGATCACAATGTAGGCTGTCTTTGCCCCATGCACGTAAAGCAGATCAACAAAAAGGTAGGAGAGGACCTCACCCGTGCCGAATTGGCACGCAGGATCTTGACGGGAAATAAAAACAAATACCGTGATGCGTGGATCGAAACCAACGGAGATTCGTTCCGTCAGTTTGCAAAGAAATGCCGCGATGCGGTGGATGCGGTCAATCCCCGTGTGCGTATGGGCGCATGCGCTTGCCTTTCCTCTTGGGATCTGGATGGCGTGGATGCCTACGAGCTTGCTACCATTCTGGCAGGTAATACAAAGCCCTTTGTCCGTCTCATTGGCGCGGCATACTGGCCGTCGCGCTCCAGCTGGGGTACCCGTATCGGAGACGTGATCGAGCAAGAGCGTATGGAAGAGGTCTGGACGAGAAGGGGAGACGTTGAAATTTTTTCCGAGGGAGACTGCTTCCCCCGGCCCAGAACCATCTGTCCCTCGGCATATCTTGAAGGAATGGATACGGTTCTCCGTGCGGACGGCCGTATGGACGGTATGCTGAAATACGCCATTGACTATACCTCCTCGGCCAATTACGAGAACGGTTACGTGGAGCGTCATATCCATAACAAGCCCATCTATGAGGGTATCGACCGTCTCTTCTCGGGCAAGGATGCCGTGGGCGTTCGTGTGTATTCCGAGGGACAAAAAGTACCCTACATGGAGCTTGGCGATGAGCCCGTGGAGAATACCTATCTTTATTATTCCTACTTCTCTTCGGCTGCCCGCTCCTTTGCGGCAACCTCGATTCCCACCTGCTATGACGGAGAGGGAGTCACAGGGGCTTGCTTTGGGGAAAGCGCGTGGTCTTTGCCCGAGGGAGCAGGGAAAAACGGCTTGATTTTGGATAGCGTTGCCGCTAAAATTCTTCAGAAGCAGGGTATTGATGTAGGTATCAAGGCATTGGGAGGACCTGTGGCTTGCACCAACGAGATCTTTACCGCCGATGGCGAATGGATTGAAAGCTTTCGCGCAAAACCCGAGGATCATGAATTTTCCGATCGGATTCACGTGGAAAGCTACGGCGTGGCGGGAGAACGGAAGATTCCCATGAGCTATACCTACGAGAACGCAAATGGCGAACGGTTTCTTGTTCTGAACTTTGACACAAGGATCCTTTCCACAAACGTACATACCCCCTCTACCCGTCATTATGCCCGTTCCCGTCAGTATGCCGAGGCGGTCAAATGGCTCTCTCGCGGTAGTGCTCTGCCCGCTTACGCTTACGGCAATCCCGATCTTTATCTGCTCACGAAAAAAAGCCCCGAAGGCACGATGGCTGTGGGACTTTGGAATTTCTGTATTGATTCGATATTGGAGCCGAAGATCAGTCTGGATAGGAATTATTCCGAGATCACTTTCTTGAATTGTTCCGGTACCCTTTCGGGCAATACGGTGACCCTTAGCGAGCTTCCCGCCTACGGCTTCTGTGCCTTTGAGGTGAAATAAGAGATGCGAGGACGCGTGGGATGCGGTCGCTTTTGAAACCAAACTCCGCTTCGCTTCGCTGCAAAAAACTGCGTTTTTTGGCTCCGCAAAACTTTCATACAAATTATGGTTTGACCCTTGTGCATTCTCCTCGTCATTGTTTCTGTAAAACAATATTGGTTTTTCTCTAAAGTAGAAAACCGTCGGTGGCGCAGTAGCCGTCCGACGGTTTTCTTTTTGATTTTTTATGTTTCGGTAT
>JAFVRI010000193.1 GCA_017504335.1 Clostridia bacterium | reverse complement strand
GGCGTGCTCCCCGACCCCTTTCTCGGCGAGGATCCGATCCTTCTTCAAGCATATGAGAACCGTCACCTTTGGTACGCGACGACCTTCACGTCTCACGTCAGCGACGGAGAAGAGCGGTATCTGACCTTTGACGGCATCGACACGGTCGCCGATATCTATCTCAACGGAGAGCTACTGGGCATCCGCATGAGAGGAGCCAACCATGATGAGGAGATCCTTCTGGAAAACGGATTGAAAAAGGGAGACCGCATTGATATTTTCGTGGAAAATATGGGACGGATCAATTTCTATACGGGAACCTTCCGTGGAGACAGAAAGGGAATCATCGACGGTCTGTATGCGGAAAAGTGCCGTTTGATGACCGACTTTGAGGTGTCATCCTATGAATTCAAATCCCTTGACGGAATCGGTTATCAAACGGGAACCGACGCAAAGCTACCCGCTTTCTTTCGTGGACGTTTTGCCGCGGAAAAGGGTAAGGAATGCTTCGTTCGCTTTGATTCCTTCAAAAAGGGACTGATTTGGGTCAACGGATTCCTGCTTGGGCGCTATTGGGAGATCGGTCCTCAGGAGGCGCTGTATCTGCCGGGATCGCTTCTCAAGGAGGAGAACGAAATCGTCGTATTCGAAACCGACGGATTGCGAGGAGAACCCACGGTGGAGATCACCGACCGCCACGGTCTTGTGGGAAAGACCCATTGAGCGCAAATTGAACATAAAACATAAAAAGAGAAAGCCGCCGTGAAACCACGGCGGCTTGTATTGTCTTTATCGTATAAAGAGTTACATGGTAACCAAGAAGAAACGAAGCGTGAACAGAATGCCGATGATGGCAACAATGATATCTTTCTTCTTAAACTTTCCGGTTGCCAGGGTAATCAGCGTGTAAGAGATCGCGCCCACAGCGATACCGTTGGAGATCGAGTAGGTCAGAGGCATCATAATGAGTGCCAGGAATGCGGGAACGGCAGCGGTGATATCGGACATATCAACCTTTGCGAAGTTCTTCAGCATGAGAACGCCTACGTAGATCAGAGCGGGAGCGGTTGCGCAAGCGGGAACGATTGCGGCAACGGGAGTCAGGAACAGACAAGCTGCGAAGCAGATCGCGGTGACCAAGGAGGTCAGACCGGTTCTACCGCCAGCGGCAACGCCTGCGGCGGATTCCACATAAGTGGTACAGGTAGAGGTTCCGAGTACCGCGCCGGAAACGGTTGCGATGGAGTCGGAAGCCATGGACTTATCAATATCAATGGGGTCGCCGTTCTCATCCAGCATATCTGCCTGAGAAGCGGTTCCGTACAGCGTACCGATGGTATCGAACATATCGACCAAGCAGAAGGTGATGGTCAGAACGATGGCGTTGACTACCGCGGAAGCGCCACCCTCGAAGATCGAGAAGCCCTTGAACGCGCCAATAAATCCGTAAGAACCGAAGTCAGCGAAGGACTGACCGATCTTGCCAAGGTCAAAATCGGGAAGGGTCCAGGTGGTCAGGTAATACAGAACGGTAACAGAAGCGATGGTGATGATAACCGAACCCTTGATCTTCTTCTTATCCAGGACGGCGATGAGGAAGAGACCAAGCAGCGCGAGAACGACGGGAGCGATTGCCTTCCACGCGTCAAAGAAAGGCTTGTCGGCAACAGCACCGTGGAAATCAAAGAACTGTACGAAGGTGTACATATTTGCCTGAATGATACCGACGTTCTTGAAGCCGATGAAGGCAATAAAGAGACCGATACCTGCGGGAATTGCTTTCTTCAAGCAATCGGGAAGCGATCTTGCGATGTAAGATCTTGCGCCTGTAACCGAGAGAATCAGGAATACGACACCCGAAAGAAGAATGATGAGAAGTCCTTCACGATATCCTTTGATTACGTCGCCTTGGGGACTCAGGATCTCCGGCAGAATAAAGGATACGAAGAAGAAGGAGTTCAAACCCATTCCGCACGCTTGCGCGAAGGGGAGCTTTGCGTAGAAGGCATACAACAGTGTGCCGACCATAGCGACAAGAATCGACGCTACGTAAACAGCGTTCCAGATTGCATCCAATTCGCCGCCGAAGTTGAAGCCGACGATCTGGTTGGGGTTGGTAACCACAATGTACGCCATCGCAAAGAAGGTGGTAAGACCGGCGATGATCTCGGTTTTTACCGTAGATCCGCGTTCGCTGATCTTAAAAAACTTGTCCATTTTGTTCATGTTTTTTCTCCTTATAAAAATTTTTTGTAGCCGAGAACGCATCGACTACTTCATGCTAATATTCTATCATAGAAAAAAACAAAAATCAAGGCTTTTTGACAATGTTTTTCACCGTTTCATCAAAAATCCGTCACTTTTTGAAAATTTTTTCAAAAAAAGAAATCCGTCGGTGGCGTGCGAGAGCAACGCAGTCCGACGGATTTCTACCTTAGAGAACGAACAAAAGCTTTTTCTTTTCGCAATGACGGGGAATCTATGTTCAGTCAATCCATAATTTGTATAAAAGTTTTTGCCAAGCTTTTTTCAAAAAGCGTAAATCGCGTCCTCGCGTCCTCGCGTCCCTCGCATCCCCCGCGTCCTTATTCCAGAATATTGGTCGTAATGTAATCCACACCCATCTCGGCAAGAGCTTCGCCCCGTTCGGGATCGTTGACGGTCCAGCAGTTGATCTCCATGCCGTTTTTGTGCATCAGCTCAACCAGCTCGGGGGTCACCGCCTTGTGGTTGATGTCCAGATCAAAGCGGTATTCCTGCATCCAAGGAAGCAGCTCGTCCTCCCAGGTGTTCGTCAGGAACTGTACCTTTGAGGTGGGAGCGGCGGCGCGGATGTCCATGGCGTTCTGCTTGCCGAAGGTGATAAAGACCGTATCTTCCAAGTGACCGAGGGAGTCGATCAGCGCAACCATTTCCACGTATTCCTCAGGATGGGAAGCGCCCTTCAGCTCCAGAACGGCAACCTTACCGTAGCGGTGGCAAATGCGGATGTAGTCCGAAAGGGCGGGAATGGTAAGATCGGAACGGGTCACACCTTCCTCCTTGTCGTAAAGACGAATATCGCGGAGCGCGGAAAAGGGAAGCTCCTCAATGACCGCATCCACACCCGATACGCGAAGGGCGTTGGCATCGTGCATGATGGCGAACGTGCCGTCCGCGCAGAGACGGGTGTCGGTCTCAATTCCGAAATAGGATCGGTTTCCCGCCGCAACGAAAGCGGCGCAGGTGTTCTCGCATTCAAGACCAGAAACGCCTCGGTGAGCGACTATTTTTACGTGTTTCTTATTGAAAGGAATCGTGTTCATAAAAATCTCCTTGTATGATTCTATATTCATGCATAGTTTACTACTTTTTTGACGAAATGTCAACGTTTTTTCCGATACTGAACGGGGGGTATTCCGATGATTTTTTTGAAATTCCGATTGAAGCTCCGCAGAGAATCAAAGCCGCAATCATAAGCCGTTTGCAGAATACTCCGATCGGTATTTTTCAGAAGATAACCCGCCTCGTTGATCCGATAACGATTCACGTAATCGGTAAAAGAAATGCCGGTCTGCTCCTTGAAAAAACGGGAAAGGTACACGTAGTGGTAGGAAATGTGTGCCGAAAGAGCCTCCAGAGAGCAATCGCTTGCGTAGTGCGTTTCCACAAAAGCGAAGATGCGGGCAAGCAGATCTTCTCGGTTGTGGGGGCGTTCCTCGTAAACGGCCCCACGGTCAAATTCTCCGCATAGGGAATAAAGAAGCCCCTTGATATCGGATTCGTTGAAAGATGCGGGAGCGCTGTAAAGGGAATAAAGCCGATCCAAGTAAAAGGGAGAAGGAGAAAACAGATTGTCCGTGGGAATTTTTTCGCTGACACTTTTGCTGAACGATTGAACCAGCTTCTCGGAAAAGATACAGAGCAGATGGCGGCTGTGCCGGGGCGTGCGCAACGAGTGGATCTGGTTGGGGAAGATCAAAATGGCACGTCCTTGAGTTAAGGTATATTCCGTTTCCCCAACGGTGACCGTCATTTCTCCCTCGGTGACAAGAATCAGTTCATAGCTTCCGTGCAGATGTGGGGGAAAGTGAAAGTCAATTCCCGTCTCGGTTTTCAAAAGATCGGTACGCAGGGAATTTTTTGATTCGTAAAACATAAGCCCTCTTTGAAAAGTTAAATATTGTCTATTTATTATATCGATTTTGGCGGGAAAAGTCAATGCCTTTCTTGTAAAATAAGATTATAGAAAAAGAAAAGCTAATGGGAGGCTATTATGGAATATTTCAAGAACATTCAAAAGGTACAGTACGAAGGAACCAAAACAAGGAATCCCTTTGCATTTCGGTTCTACAACCCCGATGAGACGGTGGCCGGCAAATCCATGCGGGAGCAGCTCCGCTTTGCCATGTCCTATTGGCATACCATGTGTGCCGAGGGAACCGATATGTTCGGCGTGGGTACGTCGGACAAATCCTACGGGGCGAGCAATCCTATGGAGCAGGCGAGAAATAAAGCATATGCCGCGTTCGAGCTGATGAATAAGCTTGATCTGGATTTCTTCTGCTTCCATGACCGAGATATAGCCCCTGAGGGAGCGACCCTTTCCGAAAGCAACGCAAGACTGGATGAGATCACTGTGCTTCTGAAGGAGCTGATGACGCAGAACGGCAAAAAGCTACTGTGGGGTACGGCAAACTGCTTCGGAAACAAACGGTATATGCACGGAGCGGGTACGGCTCCCAATGCCGATGTGTTTGCTTTTGCGGCGGCACAGATCAAAAAGGCGGTGGAGATCACTACAGCTCTCGACGGAGAGGGATACGTATTCTGGGGCGGACGTGAGGGCTATGAGACGCTTCTTAATACCGATATGGCAAGAGAGCAGGATCATATGGCGCACCTGATGAGAATGACGGTAGACTACGCCCGTTCCATCGGTTTTACGGGAGATTTCTACATTGAGCCAAAGCCCAAGGAGCCTACCAAGCATCAGTATGATTTCGACAGCGCAACCGTTCTCGCTTTTCTGCGCAAGTATGGACTTGACAAGGATTTCAAGCTGAACATTGAAGCCAATCACGCTACGCTTGCGGGACACAATTTCCAGCATGAGCTGCGAGTCGCCCGTGACAATGGCGCATTTGGCTCCATTGACGCCAACCAAGGCGATATGCTTCTCGGTTGGGATACCGACCAATTTCCCACCAACGTCTATGAGACGACCCTCTGTATGTATGAGGTTCTGCGCGCGGGCGGATTCACCAAGGGCGGATTGAATTTTGACGCAAAGACCCGTCGAGGCTCGTATACCCCCGAGGATATCTTCCTTTCGTATATCGCGGGAATGGATGCCTTCGCGCTCGGACTTCGTATGGCGGACAAGATCATCCGTGACGGACGGATCGACGCCTTTGTGGCCGATCGGTATGCAAGCTGGAATACGGGAATCGGCAAGAGGATCGAAGAGGGAAGCGCCACCATGGCGGAGCTGGAAGCCTATGCTTTGAAGATGGGAGACGTAAACACCAATATGAGCGGCAGACAGGAATACTTGGAAAACGTGATGAATGAGATCTTATTTGCCTATTGAGGAGATCGGAATGAAAGAATATTTGATCGGAATTGACGTAGGAACGTCGGGAACCAAAAGCGTCCTTTTTGATACCGATGGAAATGCGATCGCATCGGCTACGGCGGAGTATCCCATGGCGCAACCCGAAAACGGCTGGGCAGAGCAAAATCCCGAAGATTGGTGGGAAGCCGCAAAGATCACTTTAACGGAGATCACCGCTGAGGCAAAGGATGGAAGGATCGTCGGTCTCGGTCTTTCGGGACAGATGCACAGTCTTGTTCTTCTGGACAAAGACGATCGGGTCATTCGCCCTGCCATCCTTTGGTGCGATCAGCGGACTGGCAAGGAGTGTGCGGAAATCGAGTGCATCATCGGCAGGGAACGGCTCATTGAGATCACGGCAAATCCGGCTCTGACAGGCTTTAGCGCATCCAAACTGATGTGGGTAAAGAAACACGAGCCGGAGAACTACCGACGAATCGCGCACATACTTCTGGCAAAGGATTACATTCGCTTTCGGTTGACGGGAGAGTACGCAACCGAGGTGTCTGACGCATCGGGGATGCAGCTTTTTAATGTGGCAAAGCGAGCGTGGAGCCAAGAGGTCTGTGACAAACTGGGTGTAAAGTCAGAGTGGCTTGCCAAGGTCTATGAAAGCCCCGACGTGACGGGCTACGTGAGTGAGGAAGCGGCCCGCCTGACGGGACTTCCCAAGGGGATTCCCGTGGCGGGGGGCGGAGGCGATAACGCATCGGCTGCCATCGGTACGGGCGTGTATGCCTCAGGAAAGGCATTTACCACCATCGGTACCAGCGGCGTGGTATTTGCTCCCACCGATACCCCCGTGATTGATCCCAAAGGAAGGATCCATACCTTCTGTGCCGCCGTACCGGGAACCTGGCACGTGATGGGGGTGACTCAGGCAGCGGGGCTTTCTCTCAATTGGTTTCGGAAAAATATCGCTCCCGATCTCTCCTACCGAGAGATCGACGAGGTATGCGAGAAGCTTCCCATCGGAGCGGAAAAGCTTCTGTATTTGCCCTATCTCATGGGAGAAAGAACTCCCATTTTGGATGCCAATGCCCGTGGGGTGTTCTTCGGTCTTTCGGCAATGCACACAAGAGAGCATATGGCACGTGCCGTTATGGAGGGAATCTCTTATTCGCTATATAGCTGTGTGGAGCTTCTTCGTGAGAATGGTGTGAATGTAGCCGATATGGCACTTTGCGGAGGCGGAGGAAAAAGTCCCTTTTGGCAGAGAATGCTTTGTGATCTTTACGGGGTACCGATCAAAACCATGAAATCGGATGAAGGCGCTGCCTTGGGCGCCGCCATTCTCGGCGGTTGCGCCGCAGGGGTGTATGCTTCGGTTGCCGATGGCTGTGAGAAGGCAGTGCGTGTCAACGCCACCATCTGTCCGAACGTGGAAACCCACGGAGAATATATGAAATATTACGAGCAGTATCGGGATTTGTATCCCGCTCTTCGGGAACGGTTTTCCAATCTTCAACAACTTTGAAAAGGAGAAACAAGATGATTTATCACGTATCCATTTACGGAAATGACAACAACATGGGAACGGCTGAAGCTCCGTTCCGTACCATCAATCATGCGGCGCAGATCGCCCTTGCGGGGGATACCGTCCGTGTTCATGAGGGAACCTACCGCGAGTGGGTGAAACCTGAGAACGGCGGTACGGAAAACAACCGAATCGTGTACGAAGCCGCTCCCGGGGAACATCCCATCATTAAAGGCTCCGAGATCGTCACCGATTGGGAGAGAGTGGAGGGAACCGTTTGGAAAAAGACCCTTCCCAACACCATGTTCGGAGATTGGAACCCTTATTTTGAAAGGGTAAACGGTGACTGGATTGTAAATCCAACCGAAACAAAAAACGGATATTACGTACACCTGGGAGATGTCTATCTTAACGGTGTTTCCATGTATGAGGCGATTTCCATGGAAGATCTCTACACCGCCTCTACCCGTTATGACGGTTGGCAGGTTGGGCTCGGCGTAACCATTGAGCCGATTCTCCGACCCGAGCAAACGATCTACCGTTGGTTTGCCGAGGTGAGTGAAGACACCACGACGATTTTTTGTAACTTCCAAGAGTTTGATCCCAACGAAAATACCGTGGAGATCAACGTACGCAAGTGTTGCTTCTATCCCACGAAGAATTACCTGAATTACATCACCCTTCGCGGCTTTGAAATTGCCCATGCCGCCTGCCCCTTTACGCCGCCTACTGCCAATCAGATCGGTATGGTTGGCCCCAACTGGGCAAAGGGCTGGATCATTGAGGACAACGATATGCACGATGCCAAGTGCTCTGCCATCAGCATCGGCAAGGAGGCATCCACGGGGGACAATGATTGGACTTGTTTTCACCAAAAATACTCCCACTATTATCAGACCGAGGCGGTGTTCCGTGCGTTGGTGCATGCCAATTGGAACAAGGAAACCATCGGCTCTCATATCATCCGCAACAACCGTTTGCACGATTGCGGACAGAACGGCGTGGTGGGACATCTTGGCTGTATCTTTTCCCGTATTGAGCACAATGAGATCTACAACATTGCCGTTAAGCACGAGTTTTTCGGTCACGAGATCGGGGGAATCAAGCTCCACGCCGCCATTGACGTGGTGATTGAAAACAACAACATTCACAACTGTACCCGTGGTACGTGGTTGGATTGGCAGGCACAGGGAACCCGTGTGACGAAAAACATTTATCATCACAATGATAGGGATCTTTACGTAGAGGTGACTCACGGTCCCTGTCTGGTTGACAACAATCTCTTCCTATCGGAAAAGAATTTGGAGGATCACGCCCAAGGAACGGCGCTGGTTCACAATGTCATTGCGGGCAATTCCAACCAGCGCAAAATACTGGAGCGTGAAACGCCCTACCATTTCCCCCACAGCACGCAGGTGTTGGGAGTGAGCAAGCTCTTTGGCGGGGATAACCGAATCATGAACAACCTTATGTTGGGAATGTATCCATCCTCAACCCAAGCCTGGAATCCGATGAGTGCGTCCTACAATGATTTTATTCCTCCCGAGGATTACTACGCAAAGATGACGGCAGGCGAATTTCACAATGATAATCGTCACTGGCAGGCAATGTGGGTGGAGGAAAATGCTTATTCGGGATATGCGTCCGCCTTCCGCGCCGAAAAAAAACCCATTTTTGCTGATGGAATGAGTGCCGAGGTGGAGGAGAAGGACGGGGAGTGGATTTTGACGATCAATGTTCCCGAGGCGGTAGTCTTTGCTTCCTGTGAACCTGTTACCACCGAGCGTTTGGGGGTACCCGTATTTACCGAGGAGCCTTATGAGAATCCCGACGGAACGCCCGTGGATTTCACCAAAGATCTTCTTGGTAACACCCGCAAGAGTGCCGTGATCCCCGGTCCCTTTGCCGAGTTGACGGCAGGCAAGCAAACCATCAAGGTTTGGAAACAATAAAAAAGAAATCCTTCGGTTGCGTGCGAAGCTTCGCAGTCCGAAGGATTTCTTCCTTAGAGGAAAAACAATCATTTTTCCCTGTCACAATGACGAGGAATCTATGTTCCGTCTATCTACAATTTGTATCAAAGTTTTTGCTAAGCTTTTTTCAAAAAGCGTAAATCGCATCCTACGCATCCTACGCATCCTCGACCTCAGCAAGAAGCCGACGCTTGGAGGCGTATTTGCTGTATTCGGTGGGAGTCATGCCCACCTCCTTTTTGAACACCTTGGAAAAATAATTGACCGAGGAAAAGCCAAGCTCTTCGGAAATTTCGGTAAAGCTTTTGGAAGAGCTGCTGATCATCTGCTTTGCTTTTTGAATTTTCAAAAAGGTGAAGTATTCCATGACCCCTTGCCCCGTTTCCTTGCGGAATTTCTGCTTGAGGGCAGTCTGGCTGATGAGAAAATGCTCGGCGATCGAGGCAACGGTCAGCGACAGAGAAAGGTTCTCGGACAGATAACGCTTCAAGTCGTTGATGAGCCCCACGTCATCCATGTGGCGATTGACCTTCTGGGATTCATCCACCAAAAGCTCAATGCGGTGTAGGCGGCAATAGACCATAATGAGGAATCGCTCCAAGGACGCATACACGAAATTGAGGACCACCGACGGTACGTCGGAGCGAAGACGCATCCCACGAATCCCTTCGGTTCGCTTGACAGGCTCGCAGATCCTTGCTGCCGTCCGCATTAGATCGAGAAGTGTCGCACGTTCCTCCTCGCAAAGAAGAAAAGGCTTTCCTTCAAAGGTCTTCATTGCCTCCGAGGGGCAGACAAAGCTGATGAGCGCAAAGGATGCCTGCTCGGTCTCCCATCGGTACATGGATCTCTTTCCCGCAGGACGGTAGAACATCATGCCGGGGCGAACCTCGTACTCCGCCTCTTCGGTGGTATAGATCGCCGTGCCCGAGGTCACGAAAATGATCTGGGAAAAATCATACACCTCAAAGCAGGGCTCAAAGCTCGGTTTGAAAGGGAAGTGATATGCCGTGCTAAGGGCGCGAATGTCGAAGGTCTTGGCATTTTCTATTTTATTGTAGGTCTCTTTTCCTGAGAAGCCTTGGCTCAAAGCGATCACCTTCCTTGCCCGAAGAGGGCTCAAATGTATAAAAAAACTGACGGATTTTGCATTGACTTTCAAAGAAAATCTCTTTATAATAATTATAGACACAAATGCTTGATTTGTCAAGCGGGAATCAAAAAACATAAAACGTATATGAAGGACAAACATCATGAAAAGAGAAGATTTGGTTGTCGGTATCGTCGGTCTGTCTATGGGCAGACATCACGTAGAAGGCATGGTCAAGGCAGGTATCAACATCGGTGCGATCTGCGACGTCAACGAGGAGACTCTCCATAAGATCGGTGATGAAAACGGAATTCCCAAGGAAAAGCGTTTTACCGATTATAAGGATCTGGTGAACAATCCCGAGATCAACGTAGCGGTTCTCGTAACCCCCGACCAGTTGCACCGTCCCATGACCGAGGATTTTCTGGCGGCAGGCAAGCACGTGCTCTGCGAGAAGCCTCTGGCAATTACTCTGGAGGACGTAAAGGCGATCGTTGCGGCTGCCAAGAAGGCAGACAAGAAGTTCATGGTGGGTCAGATCTGCCACTTCACCCCCGCTTTCATCAAGGCAAAGGAGCTTCTCGATGCAGGTGCCATCGGTGAGCTTTACTACGTAGAGTCCGAGTACGCGCACGACTACCACTGGATCATGCACGGCTGGAGACGTGACCCCAACCGTCACGGCGTAGTCGGCGGCGGATGCCATGCGGTTGACCTGCTCCGTTGGTTTGCAGGTGACCCCGAGGAAGTATTCGCTTACGGCACCCACAAGCTGCTTCCCATGTGCGATTACAACGATGCAACCATTTCGGTATTGAAATTCCCCAACAACGTCATCGGTAAGGTGTTCGTTTCTACCGGATGCAAGAGAAATTACACCATGCGCACCTTGCTTTACGGTACCAAGGGAACCATCATTTGTGACAACAAGTCCGATACCATGCAGCTCTTCACCGTGGAAGAGGACGGCATTACCGTAAAGAAGGAGCCCGAGATCATCCCGATCGAGATCAATCACCACAATACGCTGGGTGAGTTTGAGGTGTTCGCCGATCACTTGATTAACGACACGCCCGTGGAAATGGATGCTGTTCAGGGCGCAAAGACCGTTGCCGCTTGTATGGCGATCGTGGAATCCTCCACTACCGGTGTTCCCGTAAAGCCCGATTATAATTTCTAAGGGAAACGAAGGACACGGGGACGCGAGGACGCGGAGGACGCGATTTGCCGCTTTTGGAAAAGCGGCGCAAAACCTTTCGTACAAATTATTTTTGACCCTCGTGCATTCTCCTCGTCACCATTTTTATAAAACGGCATTGTTCTTTCTCTAAGGAGGAAAACCATCGGACCGCGTTGCTTACGCACGCTACCGATGGTTTTCTTTTTTTTAGAAAAAGAAATCCGTGGTGGCGTAGCAGCCGTCCACGGATTTCTACCATAGAGAAAGAACACACGTTTACACGTTACAAAAAGACGAGGAACGTGAATAAAATAAAACATATTTTGTATGAAAGTTTTTGCGGAGCTTTTTTCAAAAAGCGACAAATCGCGTCCTCGCGTCCTTTATTTCACACCATCGGGATAGACGGCGGTGCAGCGGTCGTCGATCAGGTTATAGGAGCTGCCGTTCTTGGTATAGAACAGATGCCAGCTCTTGGTGGAGGGATCCTGATAATAAACGTAGCAACGTTTGCTGTGGGGATGAGAGAAGGAGGGAACACGGGAAATCTGGATCTTATCCATTTTCACCTTTTCCTGATTGGAGCCCTCCTCCGAGCTCCATACATTCACATTCTCGGATTCCTTTTCCGCAAAGAACAGGGTGTTGGCGTAGTCATAGAAATTGATGTCGGTTGCGGACCAGGAGATCGAGGTGATCTTTCCGGAGGAAGCCTTGTAGAAATAAAGCTTATGGTTGTCATTGATGGAATACACATTGTTCTTCTCGGTAATGACAAAGTCTACCACATCCTCCAGATTGGTTTGAGTGGTGGGACGGTCACTGTCGGTCAGATCCATATGAATGAGGGCTTTTCCTTGGTTGATGTAGTAGAAGGAGTCGCCGTCGGTGGAGAACTTTCCGTGGAAGTTGGCGATCTTTTCACCTTCGTAATCGTCGTTGATGTAGTAGGTTACATGGGGGTTCTTGGTATCACTTTGGTTTTCGCCCATCAGATAAGATTCGCTGAAGGTTTCTGCGACGACCACCTCGGGGTCGACGATGACAGGAATCAGAGTTGCTCTGGCAATCTCGTAATTATCATTGTCCTCGGCCTCGTAAAGCATGGTTCTGCCGTCATCCAGATAGTAGATGATTTCATTGCCTTCCACATTCAGGTGAGGAGCAAGGCTATCGTTCAACGCTGCGGAGTTGGTCACGTTGTTGCGATCGTTGGTATCCTCGGGGTTGATGCAGATCAGTGATTTGACACCCTTCACAAAGCCGGACGCATAAATGTAATCGCCGTAATTGGATACGGCAAAGGGCGACAGGTTCGCTACGGTGCGTTGATGGGTCTTGTTACGGAACATGTAGAGATATTCCTTGTTATTGGAAGTATCGGTTGCCGAATATATGACGGTCGAGGCATCTCCCGAGATCATGAAATCTCTTGGCTTTTGCTCGTTCTTCTTTGCCAGCGAATGCTCTCCTGCATCCTCGGAGAAGAACATGTAGGAATTGCCCTCCAGGTAAATCACTCCGGGGGCGAGCTCTGCCAGAGCAATGATATCCTCAATGGGCTTGGGGGTAACTCGGTTCAGATCCTCGTCCTCCAGCACATAGACGCGAATGCCGTCTGCGGTGCGGTCCAGCACATAGGCAAAGGAGCGGTCCTTCGAGGGGATCAACTCCGCCTCACCGTAAAAATCGTGATCCACCTCTTCGCCGTTGACCATGATGTGATATTTGCCCTTGGAATCGGAGTAGAGGAGATAGCTGATATCCTCATGGGTGATATCGTTGCTGGCGGTTACGATCAGAATAATGACCGTTACAATCAGAATCAGCGCCAAGGCTCCGCCGGCAATCAAAAGAATCAGCTTCTGCTTTTTGGTCAGAGGCTTTCTTTTTTTGCGCTTGCGAGAAGATTTTCCTCGTGTGCGGGACGAAAGATCTCCGCGTCCGCTGCCATGCTCAAAGGACTGGAAATCACGGGTTTCGTCCGATCCGTACTGCCCTTGGTTGCCTCTTCCCGTATGAGAGGGGCGGGTATTTTGATTGGGTGACATAAGCATCCTCCGTTTTTGTCAAATTAAACAGATTTTATACATATTTATTGTAGCATGAAATTTCTGTCAATGCAAGGGATTTCCACAAAAAAACTGTGAACAAATAGTTAATTGCCTACAAAAATGAAAGAATAATCCGATAAAATGTCGTAGAGGAATGTCGTACATTTTCCGCGGTCGGGAATATTCGGACAGGCAGGTGAATAGAGTATACCAGTAAATCAAGATGGAGGAGATGTATGGCAACATGGATCCGAAACAAAACGGGAAGCACTTGGGGGATTCCCCAAGCACTTTGGGCACTTTTGCCGACCTCGCTTAGAGAGGATTTGACACGGACTTGTCCTCATCTCGGAAGAATCGAGGAGCTTCGTGTTCGGTGCGGACGGCAAACTTGCCTTGTTACCTCGTTGGGAACAGTGGTGCTTTCTTATGTGCCGAGCCGCTCCGAAACGGACGAGCTTGTGCTGAGGCTTTGCAAGGGATCGGTGTATGCCTATCGGGAATCGATTGCTAAGGGATATCTCACTCTTGCGGATGGGGTCCGCGTAGGAATTTGCGGACGGGCTTCAGTGGAGGGGGAACGGATCGTAGGGGTATATGACATTGACGGTTTGAACATTCGCCTTCCTTGCGGCATTCTTCCCGTGGGAGAGGTGCTTTGCCGCAGACTGCGAGAAGGTCGGGGGGGACTTCTGATTTATGCCCCTCCGGGGGAGGGAAAGACTACGCTGTTACGAGGTGTGGCGGCATCTATGGCATCAGGAAACGATGCATGGAGTGTGGCGGTGGTGGATAGCCGTGGAGAGCTGTTTCCACGTCTTGAGGATCCTCGACTTTCCTTGGATGTTCTGACGGGGTATCCGCGAGCATTGGGATTTGAAATTGCTTTGCGGACCATGAATCCTCGGCTGATTGTTTGCGACGAGATCGGAGAGGCGGCGGAGGCGGAGTCGATTCTGAAGAATGCCCACGGCGGTGTGCCGTTTCTTGCTACCGCACACGGATGTGATCTTGTGGGAATGCTTCGGAGTGATCGCCTTTTGCGATTGCATGAGGCAAAGATTTTTGAGGCATACGTTGGAATCCACCGAAGATGCGATGCCATGGATTATGTGTATGAAATCACGGAGTGGAGGGATGCGGATGGACTTCTTGCAAATGAGCGGCTCTCTGTTGCTTCTTCTTAGCGGAGTTGCCTTAGGATGCTCCCTGAATCGGGGGGCGGGAGCGGTTCTGACTCAAATCGATGCCTATGTAAGATTGCTTCGTACGGTCAAGCGGGAGATATCTTGCTTTGCGCTTCCAATCGAGGAGATCCTTTTGAGAACAGATCCCTCCATTCTTACCGGATGCGGCTGGATCGGAGAGCCACCAAGGAGCTTTTCGGAGCTTTTGAGCCGGACTCCCCCCAAGGATTCGGAGGGGAAAAGACTTCTTTTGGCATTTTCCTCCGAATTCGGACGGGGCTATCGTGAGGAGCAGGAGGCACTCCTTGATTACTATCTTTCTTTTTTAGAAGCAAGAGAGGACGAACTGCGCGAACGGGTTGCGGGAAAGAAACGGGTCAATCTGACCCTATGTTCAGCTGGGGCCGCGGCATTGGTGATTTTGTTCTTATAAAGTATGGATACAAAAAGAAAGGGAGAAAAATGGACGTAGGATTGATCTTGAAAATTGCGGGCGTGGGAGTGTTGGTTTCGATTTCTTCCGCCATCTTGAATAAATCGGGCAGGGACGAACAGGCAATGATGGTAACCGTGGCGGGGATTGTGGTGGTTATGCTGATGCTAGTGGGTGAGATCGGCTCGCTCTTTGAAGCGGTGCGCTCGGTGTTCGAGCTTTGAATGCCATGGAAAGCACCTTGCTTCGTGTGGTGGGAGTAGGAATTCTTCTTTCGGCTGTTTGTCTGATTTTGAAGCCGATTCGAGGCGAGTGGATTCCTCTTATTCGGATTGGTGGAAGTGTCCTGGTGTTCGGCATGCTGCTTTCACCTCTGTCGGATGTCTTGGAAGAGCTGACCTCTCTGGTCGGAGGTGGTGCAATTGAGCCTTATGCGCAAGCCATGCTTCGTGCTCTGGGAATTTCCTTGCTTTGCAAAATCGCCTGTGACGTTTGCCGTGATGCGGGCGAAGGAACATTGGGCTTTGGGGTGGAGATGGCAGGGAAGCTGACCATTCTTTTGCTTTGTGTTCCTTTGGTTCGGGAGCTTCTTTCCTATGCGGCAATCCTGTTGGAGGGAACTTGAGATGAAAAAGCGAATAGGGACAATGATGCTTCTGATCGGAATCCTTTTTATGCTTTCCATCCCCGTATCCGCAAAGGAATCCGAGGATATGATCCGTTTGCCGGATGGCTTTTCGGATGCGGCTGAGGCACTCCCCGATGAGAGCCGAAATTGGTTGCCGGATGGATTTTTCTCAAAAAATCCGGAGGAGGCGGGACAAGCAGTCATGGATCTGGTGGAAGTAGAGTATTTATTTGATGCTGTTTTCAAAATGATTGGCATCGAGCTTTCGGGAGCGGTTAAGCTTTTGGCAACTCTTTCAGGACTTTTGATCCTTTCCGCTGTCTTTGGCGCGGTCCAATCCTCGATTTCCTCAGACCGTCTCTCAACGGTTTTCGGTTTTTGCTCTACCGCTGCGATCTTTTCAGCCGTTGCCTCACTTCAGCTGAATCAGATGAAGGGGGTCTCTCTGTTCTTTGAGCGCCTCGGTGCCTTGATGAGCAGTATGATCCCTGTGATGGGAAGTCTTTGGGCAATGGGTGGAAATGTGGCAACCGCCGCCAGCGGAACGGGAACGCTTTATGTATTTTTGGCGGTTTGTCAGAGGGTTTGCGCGGTCAGCGTACTGCCGGTTTGCGGTGTGATGACCGTGCTGGCACTGTGTAACGCGCTTTCTCCCGAGGTTGGCGTAAGAGGAATTGCGGGGGCGCTGAAGAAGATTTATACCTTTTCATTGGGGACGGTTATGACGCTTCTTTTGGCAAGTCTCTCCGGGGGAAGTGCGCTGACCGCGGCAGCGGATTCCACTGCTGCCAGAGCGGCAAAGCTGGCTACCTCAACCGCCATTCCCATCGTGGGCGGATCGGTGGGAGAAACCTTGCGTACCCTTTCGGCGGGGGTACAGTATATGAAGGAAATTGTTGGAATCGGAGGGGTGATCCTTCTGGGAATTCTTTCCTTACCGGTCTTGATTTCTCTCATTCTGACCCGTCTTGTATTTCTCCTTTCGGTGGGAGTGGCAGAGCTTTTAGGGTGCGATCGGGAGGCGAAGCTTTTGTCCGAGCTTGGCAGTGCCTGGGGGATTATGATTGCGGTGGTCGCTATGAGCACGGTGCTGTTTGTGCTGGCGCTTGTGTTGTTTATCAAGACCGTTGTAGCAGTGGGGTGACGCCATGAGAGAGTATCTTCTTACTCTTGCGGGAGTGGTGATTTTATCAGGCGTGATTACCATGCTCGGAGCGGATGGAGGTGTGAAAAAATACATTCGCCTTATCTGCTCACTTTCGGTTCTCTGTGCCTTGATTTCTCCTTTGCTCGTTTGGGCAAGGGAGGGAAATTATTCCTTCGATGCATGGCGGGATATGATCGAAAATGAAGAGATCGATTATGATGAAATATATAAAGAATCATTGAAAAAGCACGAAATAAAAACAGCGGAGAATGCATTTAAATATTCGATATCAAAAGAGCTTTCCGTTAATATTTCGGATTTTGATGTACAATTTCATACTGTGACGAAAAATAATAAAGAAGAGCTTTCCTCAGTGACGATTACCTTGCGGGACAGAGGCGTGCTTGCCGATCCGAGACGGATGGCTGATTTTGTGAATTCCAGTCTGGGATGCCCCTGTATGATTTTGTACGATTAATGTGATGAAAAATATAATATAAAGGAGGAAGTAATGGCTGAGGATTTGGTGAGAGAGTCTGCCCGACGAAAGCTACGGATCTGGATTTTTCTCGGGGGGATTTTGGGAGCGCTCCTTTTGATTTTGGGAAGCGTTGGCATTGGTGGCAGGGAGGCAAAGGAGACGGGTGAGTCGGTTTGCCCGGATGCCGCTGAGTACGCGGAGAGAGTGGAGGAGGAGATCCGCGCAATCTGCTCGCGAGTCAGGGGTGCGGGGGAGGTCAGCGTGGCGGTCACACTGAAGGGGGGATATCGGGCGGTTTATGCCACCGACTCTCAAAGTGGGTCGTCAGGATACAAAAGCAACACGGTTCTAATCGGGAGCGGCAGCTCGGAAGGGGCGGTTCTCATCTGCTATGAAAATCCTGAGATAGGCGGAGTCGGTATCGTTTGCCGAGGCGCCTCCGATCCTTCTGTCAGGGATAGTATCATTTCCTTGGTGAGTGCCGCGTTTGATGTAAAAACCAACAAAATTTATGTGGCGACGGGATGGGAGTCATAAATGAGAAATACACCACATACAGATGTAACGTAAACTTAAAAATTCGGAGGAGCGAATATGAGAACAGAACATTTCAAAGAAAAAGTGAAAAGCTTTTGTCAGAAGGTGGGAAAGAGAAATTTTGTGATTTTGGGTGCCGTTCTGTTGATTGCGGCGGCGGTCATCATCAATGTTTCGATCTTCTCCCAGGCGGACAGCGACGAATTCCCCTATGACCAATCGGCGGGAATGAACGGAAACGTGCAGACCCCCGGTTCATCCGACACCAATGCCTCGGCAGATTCCTATTTTTCCAGTGTACAGGTCAGCCGTCAGCGTACCCGCGATGAGGCGATCGAGGTGCTGCAGGCGGTCGTCGACAATGCATCCTCTACCGAGACGGCAAAGAATGAAGCCTTGGCGGAGATCAATAAACTTGCTACCGTGATGGCTACCGAGTCAAATATTGAGTCATTGATCGTGGCAAAGGGCTTTGAGGAATGCGTGGCGGTTATCAGCGGTGAAAGTGCCAGCATTGTTGTCAAGAGCGACGGACTGAATGCGGCACAGCTTTCTCAGATCAATGAGATCGTTTACAACGAAGCAGGCATTAAGCCCGTGGATATTACCATTATCGAGCGTTGAGTAAGCAAAAAGGACCTCTCTGGCATATCCTTTCTGTGAAAGGCTTTGGAGGAGGTAGGTAGGGATGAATCAGAAGCAAAACAATGCCGTACGAGACAAGGACAGAGGACTCTTTGCGGCGGCAAACAGCGGTCACGGATTTGTCAGCTTTTACGACTGTGTCTTTGATCGCCCCGAGCTTAAGCGGCGATACCTGATCAAGGGTGGTCCCGGTACGGGAAAAAGCAGCTTTATGCGAAAAATCGCAAGAGCTTCGGAGGAGCAGGGACGTCATGTTCGGTATTACGATTGTTCCTCCGATCCCGACTCCTTGGACGGAATTGTGATCGACGACCGCATAGCAGTATTGGATAGCACGGCACCTCATGCCATGGAGCCAAGAATTCCGGGTGCCAGGGATGAGATTATTAATTTGGGGCTTTTTTGGGATTCCGACGCGCTTGCCCGTCGGTATAATGAAATCGAGGCATTGGATCGGGAAAAGTCAGGGGCATATGCGGGGGCATATCGGTATTTGGCTGCCGCTACCGAGCTTTTTGAGAGAAACCGTGAGCTGATCCGTCCTTATGTTTTGGAGAAAAAGATGCAGACAGCCGCTCACCGATTGCTGGTAAGTAAGCCCCGAGGCGAGCGGTTTGATCTTCTTCCGGGGCTGCAGCGTGCCATTGGAATGAGAGGACGGGTTCGGTTGGATACCTACGAGCATATGGCCGGAGCACTTTACAAAATCGAGGATTTTTATGATATCGGCTCACTGTTCCTTGAGCGACTGATTCGGGAAGCAAGGGAGAAGAGGCTGCCGATTTGCGTGTCCTACGATCCGTTGCTTCCTGATCGGCCGGACGGAGTTTTGTTCCGTGGGGACGGTGACTGCTTTCTGTGCGGAGTCGGTGAGAATACCGAGCCGGAGGGCAGGATCCGTATGCGCCGTTTTGTGGATGCACAGATTCCGCCCGAGATCAAAGCGGAAATTCGGCTCAATCGCCGTACCTCTGAGGCACTGGTTTCAGAGGCGGAGCACGCTCTTCTTAAAGCGGGAAGAGCGCACGGACAGCTGGAAGAGATTTTCGGCTCCTGCATGAATTTTGAGCAGCTTGATCAATTTACGGAAGAGTTTATCCGTTCATTGAATTGAGTCATCAATTGTAATGTCTCTTTCCATGTGCTGAGGATGTGTGGGCTTCGGCAGAGTAACACTCAGAATGCCGTCCCGAAAGGCGGCTCGGATTTCATCGGATCGGATTCCGCTGATGTCAAAGCTTCGGCGGATGCTTCCAACCGATCGCTCGCGGTGAAGAAATCGGCTATCCTCGTCGCTCCCCTTGGAAAGCTCACTTCGTTCCGCCGAGACCGTCAGCACTTGATCTCTGATCGAAACACGGATGTCCTCGACCTGAAAGCCGGGCAGCTCTGCTTCCAGCACATATGCTTCGTCGGTTTCTCGAATGTCGGTTCTCATGGTTGGTAAGGGCTTCCCGAAAAATCGACGCTCAAAATCGTCAATCTCCTTTCCCGTCGAAAAAAGATCATGTCTCGGCCCGATGCGGTCAATTGGAGATAAATCAAACATACAAAAAAACCTCCCTTTCGTTTTACACTTAGTGTGAACGGTTGGGAGGCTTTTTATGTGAAAGATGCGGGGGTGTATCAAGAGCGGACAGAGATGCTTTAAACGATCGAAATGATATCCTTCGCTCTTTCGATATCCTTCTCGACCTGTTCCTTGAGCGCATCCAAGGTGGGGAAGGGTGTTTCGGGACGGAGGAAGGCGAGGAATTCCACGGTCAGATGCTGACCGTAGAGATCACCCGCAAAGTCAAAGATATGGGTTTCGGCACAAAGAAGATTTTCGCTGACCGTAGGGCGAATGCCTACGTTGGTGATGCCAAAGCGGGATTCCTTGAGAGAGGCTCCGCTGACCCTTGTGGCATAGACACCGTATCGCGGAATTGCGATGCGGTAGGAAAGAAGCTGATTGAAGGTGGGAAAACCGAGATTCCTTGCCAAGTGTTGACCGTTGACTACTTCTCCTTGGATTGAATAGTTGCGACCGAGCAAGCGACGGACAAGATCAAGTTCACCGTTGGCAATAGCATTGCGGATCAAGGAGGAACTGACGGTCTGTCCGTCTATAACGGTAGGTGGACAAGCCGAAAGACCAATGCCTTCGCGACGGCAAAAATCCGATAACAGGGCAAGATTGCCCTTGCCGCCTGCACCAAATGAAAAGTTGAAGCCGCAGACAATGTGTGCCGCACGCAGTTGGTCGCGGAGAACCGTTTTGAGAAAATCCTCGGCGGAAAGCTCGGCTACCGACTGATCGAAGGGAACGGACAAAAGCAGGTCGATCCCAAGGGACGCAATGCGCGCTTCTTTTTCGGGCGTTTCGGTGAGCAAAGGGACGGAGTCGGGAACGAAGAAATTCTTCGGCGGTTCGTTAAAAGCAAGCGCCAGTGAGGGAACCCCCAAGGCTTTTGCCGTATCCGCGGCGGTTTTCAGTACCGCCGCGTGACCCAAGTGAACCCCGTCGAAGCAACCGAGCGCGACCACCGTTTTGGTGTCGGATCGGTATTGAAGAGAGTGAAATACTTTCATGAATCAAATCAAATCCTTTGTGTAATATGCGCGGGTAAACGCCTTTTTGCCGAAGGCATCTCTGACCTCAAAGCGAACGTAACGTCCTGCCGAGGAAGGCTTGAATTCCAGATCGGCACGATCGGTGTTTTCCGCATAGCGGATGTGTCGGCTTTCGGCAAGGAGAACCACGGTACACGGCCTGTCCGTGCGAAGGGTGAAACGGCCGTTCTCCAAGGAAAGCTCCAAGATCTCGGGGCCTTCGGATACGTAGAAATTTCCCGCTTCAAGAGCGTGGATCAAGGCGCCGTAGGTCAACTGCTCTGCCTTGATCATAGTAAACGCGTTTCCGCAATTCAGGGCGGAATGGTTGTCGTCTCCCGCAACGGGAAGGATATCGGTTCCGTGGCGGAGCATGGCTTCCATGTGAATGGAGGTGTTGTCATTGTAGAGGAGGCAGCCACCGTTGATGATCTCCATGCCGAAAAGGCCGTGAAGTCCGATATAATCCTCCATGGATTGCAGAGACCACTGGGGATGGTTGTAGTTTACAAGAAAACCCGCTTCGTTGGCTGCTTGAATGTAGCGGTTGAGCCATTCCGTGTCGTAGCGCGCGCAGTGCTCGAACCACTCCTTTGGATCTTCATATTGCTCCTCGCCCGTTGCCGGACAGGTTGGCATGATCCGATTCTTCGGATCTTTGGCGATCAGATTGAAGTGATAAACGGGCATACGTACGTGCCCGGGCTCACCGTGGATCTTGCTGAGCCCCACCTCATAGCCGTGGAGCGCGACAAAATTTCCGTCGCACAGATCCTCGTGGGGAACCAACCGATCATGATCGGTAAAGCAGACGGCATGATAGCCGAGATCCTGATAGAACGCCTTGACCTCTTCGGGGTCATCACACCGTCGGAGACCGTGGTGTGGCAGTGCAGATTGGTTTTATAAAACGATCCCGTATCGGGAAGCAAATGGATTTTCATACGTTGCTCCTTGTGAAGAACATCGGTTTTATTATAATACTTTATTATAATACAAGCGGGCGTGATTGTCAAGAACGGACGGCAAAAAAGCCCCGGGACAATTTGAGACGGATTGAGACAGATTGAGACGGTTTGATACG
>JAFVRI010000192.1 GCA_017504335.1 Clostridia bacterium | reverse complement strand
TCTCCGAGATCTCTCAGAGCATCTTAAAGGAATATTTTGCCATGATCATGGTCATTGAGATTGAGGAGCTCACGATCCCCTTTACCGATTTCGTGGATCGGATGCGTGTGCTGGGTGAGGAGAACAATCTGGATATCCGCGCCATGCACGAGGACATCTTCAATTCCATGCATAAGATCTGAGGTGTTCCCATGAGCATGATCAATATGAACGACATTTTGGAAACCATTGGCATGATCAAGGAGGAGAACTTAGACATCCGAACGATCACCATGGGCATTTCTCTGTACGATTGCGCGGGAGATGACATTCACACCGTTTGCGACCGTATTTACGACAAGATCACCCATACCGCGGAGCGTCTCGTTCCCGTGGGATGTGAGATCGAAAAGGAGCTGGGCATTCCGATCATCAACAAGCGTGTGTCGGTCACCCCCATTTCCTTGGTGGGAGGACGGTTTTCCTCCGACGATTACGTAAAGATCGCCCATACGCTGGACAGAGCGGCACATACCTTGGGAATCAACTTCCTTGGCGGATACGGCGCGCTTGTGCAGAAGGGCTTTACCAACCATGCCGAGCAGCTGATCGCCTCGATCCCTCAGGCACTGACCGAGACCGAGCGAGTCTGCTCCTCAGTGAATGTAGCATCCACCAAGGCGGGCATCAATATGGATGCCGTGGCGCAGATGGGTCGGATCATCAAGGAGACGGCATATGCCACAAGAGACAAGGATTCCATTGGATGCGCAAAGCTTGTGGTCTTTGCCAACGTACCCGAGGACAACCCCTTTATGGCGGGTGCCTTCCACGGTGTAGGTGAGGCGGAGACGGTGGTCAGTGTGGGTGTATCGGGCCCCGGTGTGGTCAGCTCCGCCATCAAGAGAGTGGGTCAGTGCGACTTTACCACCTTGGCGGAGACCGTCAAAAAGACCGCCTTCAAGATCACCCGTATGGGTCAGCTGGTGGCAACCAAGGCATCCGAGCGACTGGGCGTTCCCTTTGGCATCGTGGATCTGTCCTTGGCACCGACTCCCGCGGTAGGCGACTCGGTGGCGCACATTCTGGAGGGAATGGGTCTGGAAAGATGCGGTGCCCACGGAACCACGGCGGCGCTGGCGCTTCTGAACGATGCGGTGAAGAAGGGCGGTGTCATGGCATCCTCCCACGTGGGCGGACTGTCGGGTGCCTTCATTCCCGTTTCCGAGGACGCGGGCATGATCGACGCGGTTGCCTGCGGTGCGCTTTCCCTTGAAAAGCTGGAGGCAATGACCGCCGTTTGCTCGGTGGGTCTGGATATGATCGCCATTCCCGGTGACACGCCCGCAGAGACCATCAGCGGCATTATTGCCGACGAAATCTCCATTGGTGTGGCAAACACCAAGACCACGGCGGTTCGTGTGATCCCCGCCTACGGCAAGGGTGTAGGTGACTCGGTGGAGTTCGGCGGTCTGCTCGGCTATGCGCCCATTATGAAGCTCAGCTCCTATTCCTGCGCGGACTTTATCGCCAGAGGCGGTAGAATCCCCGCTCCCATTCATTCGCTGAAAAACTGATCGAAAAATAAAAAGGAGGCAACCGATGGAAAAGAAGATTGCCGTTTTGATTCCTTGCTACAATGAAAGTGTGACCATTGCCAAGGTGGTAGCGGACTACCGTGCCGTTCTGCCCGAGGCGGATATTTATGTGTATGACAACAATTCCTCGGACGGAACCGACGAGATCGCCCGCGCGGCGGGTGCCATTGTTCGGTATGAGTACCGTCAGGGAAAGGGAAACGTGATTCGCTCTATGTTCCGAAACATTGATGCCGATTGCTATCTGATGATCGACGGCGACGACACCTACCCCGCGGAGCATGCCCGTGAGATGTGCGAGCTGGTACTGGACAAGGGTGTGGACATGGTCATCGGCGACCGCCTCTCTTCTACCTATTTTCAGGAGAACAAGCGCCCCTTCCACAACATGGGCAACCGAAGCGTACGCTTTCTGATCAATCGCCTCTTCAAGAGCGAGGTAAAGGACATTATGACGGGCTACCGTGCGTTCAGCCGAGATTTCGTCAAGAATTTCCCCGTTCTCTCCAAGGGCTTTGAGATCGAGACCGAAATGACCATTCATGCCCTGGACAAGAATTTCTTATTAAAGGAGATCCCCGTCAACTACCGTGACCGCCCCGAGGGAAGTGTTTCCAAGCTGAATACCGTTCGCGACGGTGTGCGGGTTCTCGGTACCGTGTTCCGTCTCTTCTGCGAGTACAAGCCCCTGAAATTCTTCAGCTTCTGGGCTCTTCTGCTTGCGCTTTTGGGCGGTGGATTTATGATCCCCGTGCTGATCGATTACTTCCGCATCGGAATCGTTCCCAGATTCCCGACCCTCTTCGTCTGCGTGGGCTGCTTCATCATCGCCGCGCTCCTTCTCACCTGCGGCATCATTCTCCACGTGGTCGCCAAAAAGCACAAAATGCTCTTCGAGCTCCTCATGAACCGCCGCGCGGATTGAGGACGCGGAGGGACGCGAGGGACGCGTTTTACGCTTTTTGAAAAAAGCTTGGCAAAAACTTTCTTACAAAATATGGCTTGGGGGAACATAGACTCCTCGTCATGATCTTTGTAAAACGATATTGTTTTTTCTCTGAGGTTGAAAACCGTCGGACTGCGTTGCTGAGCCAACATATGCGCAAGCATATGTCCCGAAGCGAAGCGAAGGAGGACACCGACGGTTTTCTTCTTTTTTATAACGGACCGTCGAGGACGTCGGTCCCTACAAGTGTTGGTGGGATGCCTTTGTAATTTTCCTAAATATGCAATCGGATATACGTTTGTTTATTTAGGAGAATGCGCGACAAATTCCAT
>JAFVRI010000191.1 GCA_017504335.1 Clostridia bacterium | reverse complement strand
TTGGTAAAGCTGACCTTCAGATGCTTCAGAATTTCCTCACGATCCACTTCTCTTCCAAAATCCAAAAGTGCCTTATAGTACGCCTCGGTTACATGCGGATAGCTATCAAACAGCGTTCCGTCGAAATCCCAGATTAAGTTGTGATACAGCATGCCTTTCTCCTTATGTATTTTGTACTTTCTTTAATTTTGCGTAATTTCCCATCAGCTTTTTGGTTCCAAACCGATCAAAGACCACCTCATAGAGCATGTCCGACCCCATCGGGCGTGCCGAAAGGATTTCTCCCTCTCCAAAGGTCAGATGGCGAACACGGTCTCCTTCACGGAATACCGTCGCGGCTCCCCCCTGAGAAGCGCGAGGCTTCTGCATCAGAGTGAAGCCACCATCTGAAGAATCGAAGCGAACCGACTGAGCCTCCGATGTGCTGAAATAGGTCTTCGGCTTTCGATCATACATGGAAGATGCATACGGAGCATCCTCCACAATCAGCTCTGCGGGAATTTCCTCAAGAAACCGTGAGGGGGGATTGGCAGAGGTTCTTCCATAGAGCATACGTGTTTTCGCACGCAACAGATACAGTCGGTCCTTTGCTCTGGTAATTGCCACGTAGGCAAGCCGTCTCTCCTCTTCCATTTCATCGGGGCCGCCCATCATCGTCTGCATTCCCGGAAAGAGTCCGTCCTCCATGCCGGGCAAAAAGACTACGGGAAATTCCAATCCCTTGGCGGAATGGATGGTCATCATAACCGCCGCGTCGGCCTCCTCGTCGTATTTATCCACCTCGGATACCAACGCATTTTCCTCTAAAAATCCGGAAAGAGTCGGGTCCTCATTGTTCTTTTCATATTCGATGACACCCGAAATAAATTCCTCCAGGTTTTCCAATCTCTCCTTTTCCTCTTCGCCCGCATCAATCAGCATCTGGCGGTATCCCGTTTCCTTCAGAACCTGCTTCACAAATGCTTCCAGCGTTATATCGGTCTCAAGAAGCCGACGGAGTCTCAGAATCATATCGGCAAATTCCTTGAGTCTCGATGCGGTACGCGACAGAGCCGCATAGCGATCGGCATGGAGCATGACCTCGAACACCGTGCAATTCTGCTCGGTGGCGATCTGCTCGACTCCGTCTACCGTTGCCGTACCGATCTTTCGCTTGGGCTCATTGATGATCCGACGCATGCGCTCACGGTCGGATGGGTTGAGAATAAATTGCAGATATGCCACCGTATCACGGATTTCCTTTCGGTCGTTGAAGCGAAGCCCACCTAACATACGGTAAGGAATTCCGCTCTTGGCAAAGGTTCTCTCGATGACACTCGACTGCGCGTTGGTTCGGTACAGAATGGCGCAATCACGGTACCGGTAGGTACCCTTAGCAACAAGGCTTTGGATCTCGTTGACCAGATACCGTCCTTCGTCGTTTTGGTCATTGCAGACCCGAAGGGTAAGCTTTTCTCCTCCCTTACGAGCGGTCCAAAGGGTCTTTCCCTTTCTGCCCGTATTTTTGGAAATCACGCCGTTTGCCGCATTCAGGATCACCGACGTGGAGCGGTAATTCTGCTCCAGCCGAATTACCTTGGTTCCTACGAACTTCCGATCAAAGCCAAGGATATTCTCGATCACGGCACCGCGGAATTTATAGATACTCTGATCATCGTCTCCCACCACCATGACGTTTCCTCTTCCACCGGACAGAAGCGCGGTCAGGCGCAGCTGCGCGATGTTGGTATCCTGAAACTCATCCACCGCCACATAGCGAAATTTGTTTTGATAGTAGGTACGAACCTCTTCATCCTCCTCCAGCAGGAGAACAGTCTGCATGATGATATCATCGAAATCCAGCGCGTTGGAGCTTTTCAGACGCTCCTGATATGCCCGATAGACACGGGCGATCTGACGAAGGCGAAAATCCTTTGCTCCGAATTCTTCCTCAAATTGCTTGGGTGTCAGCAAATTATCCTTGGCACGACTGATCTGCGCCATCACAGATTTGACAGGCAGGGATTTTTCATCGATATTCAAGGATTTCAAGCATTCCGTAACTGCATTCTTGGTATCGGTGGTATCATAAATGGTAAAGCCTCGGTCATAGCCGCGTCGGTCTCCGTAGCTGCGCAGCATCCGCACACAAACCGAATGGAAGGTTCCCGCCCAAATGGCATCGGCTCCCTCCTCATCACCCAGCGCCGAAGAAAGACGGCTTTTGATTTCGTTGGCGGCCTTGTTGGTAAAGGTAATGGCAAGAATTTGCCAAGGGGGACAGGGTGAAGAAATAAACTCGGGCAGAATCTGCTCAATCTCTTCCAGCTCCAGCTCTCTTGCCCGCTCCAAAGCGACCACTCTCTCTTCAGTGATCCCATGGGGAACATATTCGCTGAAATAGGCATTTCCGTATCGGATCAAGAAAATGATTCTCTTAACCAATACTGTAGTCTTACCGCTTCCCGCTCCCGCCAAGACAAGCAGAGAGCCTTCGGTGGTAAATACCGCTTCTCTCTGCCGTTCGTTCAGAGAGTCATAATAACGCTCGAATAACGCACGCTTTGCCGCCAGATAGCGGCTCTGCAATTCATGTTCCATATATACACTCACTTTTTCTCTTCATCTTCTTTATCATCTTCTTTATCATCGATCAGAAACATGGCGGCAACTCGGTCCACCTGCTTCCGATATTCCCTTGCTTCCTCCTCAGATCGCCACCGACTATTCTCCGTTAAAGATGGCTCGGGGCATTCCTCTGTCTCGAGGATTTCTTCCGCATTCTCAGAGGAATTTGGCTTACGGAAGGGATCTATCTTCCACTTTTTTTCGTATCCCGCGGTACAGGCAGACAAAACCACCGTAGCTACCGTCAAAAGGATCACTACCCAAAGAGGATCCACCCCGCGCACCTTTAAGCTAACCGCCACATACAGATTGCGATACAGAAGGATCAACAGCCACGGAAATGCCGTCAAGGGAATCATCAGCATTCCGTAAATCGTCAAGGCGATCCGATTGGGAATCAGGGTAAGAAACCAAATTCTTCCGCGATTTTCTTCGGTTTCCCGATCGGTATAGCGCATTGCCGCAAAAAATGACCACACAGCCACCGCGGCACTCACGGCAAACAGGATCCAAAACACAATCAGACAGATCAAAACCGTTCGCGAAAAGATGATATTCCCGTTGGTTTGCTCCGCCGTTCCGAACAGGTAATGACGCACTTGATCCCATGAATTTTTCATCAGAGTAAAGGCGGAGATCGGATCATCCGTACCCGACTGATTGTTGGTATATTGCAAGGAGGGGATCGCCATGAAGATCAGGGTCATAACCACCGTAATCAAGGGCATGGAATATCTCAGAAAGATCCAATTTCGGATGTTCCTCTCCTTTTTCATTCGTTCGTATTTGTTGCTCATAGCTTCTCCGTTTATGATAATGAGAACCCTTGCGGGAGAAGATCTCCCAGGGTCGTTTCCAAAAGCTCGCCATCCTCCCCTACAAGCAAAACCGAAAGGCTCGGTGCGCAAAACTCAGCAAGCACCTGACGGCATACTCCGCAGGGAGTGACCATGGCTGTCGGGATCGCTTCCCTTCCTCCCGCTAAGGCAATGGCAGAAAAGTGTCGGTGTCCCCGACTAACCGCGGAAAACAGCGCAACCCGTTCCGCACAGCAGGTGGGTGAATAGGCGGCATTCTCGATGTTACATCCCTCTACCACCGTTCCGTCCTCACAAAGCAATGCCGCTCCCACAAAAAAGTTGGAATACGGGGCATAGGCTTTCTCTCTCGCATGCTTTGCCTGCGCCATCAGCTTTTCTGACTCAATTCTGTTCATATCGGTCTCCCATCACAAGAAAAATCAAGCTCCAATATAGATGCCACCGTTGCGGCAACATCCGCGAAGGTATTGCGAATGCCAAGGGATTTTCCCCGAGCGTCTGCTCCGTACACAAGGAGCGGCACATATTCTCTGGTATGATCGGTGCTTGCCGTAAAGCGGGGATCACATCCGTGATCGGCGGTTATTATCAAGAGATCCTCCTTTCGAAGCAACGGCAGAAATTCGTCCAACCATGCATCAAATGAGGAAAGTCCGCGAGCGTAGCCCTCGGCATCTCTCCGATGTCCCCAAAGGCTGTCAAAATCCACCAGATTGGCAAAGCAAAGTCCGCAAAAATCTTTTTTTGCCCACTCGCTCAGCGCTTCCATTCCCTCTTGATTGGAATGGGTACGAATCGATTCCGTAAATCCTCGTCCCGCAAAAATATCCACGATCTTTCCTACAGAAATCGAATCGAATCCGCTTTCATACACCGCATCGGTCAGCATACGCACGGGCGGCATCAGAGAATAGTCCCGACGGTCGGCAGTACGGCGGAAATTGGGCGTATGCCCCTCAAAAGGTCGTGCAATGACCCGTCCCACGCCAAGCTCGCCTGTCAACATTTCTCTTGCCGTCTCACAAATCGAATACAGCTCATTCAATGGAACCTTGTCGGTATGGGCAGCGACCTGAAAAACACTGTCTGCCGAGGTATAAACAATTAGCTTTCCCGTACGAAGATGCTCCTCTCCGTATTCCTGAATCACGGCAGTTCCCGAGTAGGGTGCGTTACACAGCCATCCTCTTCCTACCTTACGGGAAAAGGCTTCCATAAAATCTTCGGGAAATCCATGGGGAAACGTAGGCAACGGCTTTTCCGAAATATGCCCCGCGATTTCCCAATGTCCAATGGTGGTATCCTTCCCCTCCGATGCCTCGCGCATTTTTCCGAAGGCGGCAATGGGGTTCTTGCATTCTCCCAAAAAGGACAAGCCCTCAATTGCTCCGAGTCCCATACGGCAAAGATTGGGAATTTCCAATTTACCCGTCTCAAAGCAGCTTTTCAGGGTAAACGAGCCCACATCGCCAAATCGCTCGGCATCGGGGGCTTCGCCTGCTCCCAAACTATCAAGGACAATGAGAAACACTCTTTTCTTTGTTTTTTTCATGACGTCCCCTCTCCCACGGATGCCGCAAGATCCAAAGCCAGTGTCATCATATCGGTAAAGGAGGTCTGACGCTCCTCCGCGGAGGTAGCCTCTCCTGTGATCAAAGAATCCGACACCGTACAGATCGCGAGAGCCTTTTTCCCTGCTCTTGCCGCATTCATATACAGCGCCGCCGCTTCCATTTATACCGAAAGCGCACCCATTTTACCAAAGCGAAGCGTCGCTTCCGCGTCGTCGTCATAGAACGTATCCGAGGAGAACAGATTTCCCACATGATACCGCAAGCCCTTTTCCTCAGCTAACATCACAGCACGACGCAGCAAATCGAAATCCGCGATCGGAGCAAAGCTTCCGCGCAGTCCGAACTGCTCTCCGTAAGAGGAATTGGTGCAAGCACCCTGACCGATCACCAGATCCCGCAAGGAAACATCCGACCGAATCGCGCCTGCCGAGCCAATGCGCAAAATATTCTCGACGCCGAAGAAATTGTACAGCTCATAGCTGTATATTCCGATGGACGGCATTCCCATACCGCTTGCCATCACAGAAACAGGAACACCCTTCCAGGTTCCCGTGTAGCCCTGCACTCCGCGCACGTTATTAAACAAAATTGCATCCGCAAGAAATTGCTCGGCAACAAATTTGGCGCGCAGAGGATCGCCAGGCATCAGCACGGTCTTTGCGATCTCCGCGGGAGTGGCGGCAATATGTGGAGTAGGATATGGAAGCTTCATAATCATTCTCCTTTCGAAACGGTCATAAGATTAGTTTTTGGGCAATACACCCTCCATGTAATAGGATGCCTCCATATCGGCAACGCAAAGCGCGAATGCCAAGGGAAACATTTCCAATGCCTTTCCGATCTGATTGGCATCCTCCGGACCGGAGAAGCCCATATGATAACGGATGGCAAATGCCTCTTCTCTGGTCAGCTTCATAAAGCCCGAGAGAATATAGACCGATTTCTCTCCGTGACCGTAAGGCAGGCTGTCCTCGATTGTATAATAGGGAACGCTTTCCCAAACTCCGTTTTTCTTGACATTCCTCATTTCAACCTTATAAAAGTTGGTCTTGCACACATCGTGCAGAAGCGAAACGATGGCAAGGGATTCCTCGGAAAACGTGAAGCCGTATTTCTCACGGAAACGGGGACGCTTCACGAAATCGCAAAGGCACTCATAAACATTCAAGCTATGCTCCAAAAGCCCTCCCTCATATGCCCCATGGAATCGGGTACTGGCGGGAGCAGTAAAAAAGTCTGTTTTTTCAGTCAGATAATCGAGGAATGCCGATCCGCCCTCACGGGTCACACAAGCACGGTATATCTCAATAAATTTTTCTCGGTTTGTCATACAATCATTCCCTTTCGTCCAAAGCAATATTCCTGTTTATTATAGCATATTTTGATCTGAAAATCAAGTATGCCTCGTATAGTAAAATTCAAAGAATCTTTCCGCCCAATTATTTGCCGGGAATTTCGAACGTCTCATACATCTCAGCCAATCTCTTTGCTGAAGCACAGAGATTGCAAACACCCTCATACACCGTATCGGAATCAAAATCATTCAGATACCTATCCGCCTCTAAGGTAAAGTATCCTCCGTAGCCGATTTCCTTGAGTGCCTTCACAACGGCATGAAAATCAATGTCCATAGAAAAAGGAATCTGATGGGAGTCATGCCGCAAATCGTTATCGTGCAGATGCAGCGCCTGCAGCTTTCCGCTCAATGCATGAATCATTTCGGTTGAAGAGGTTTGAAGTCCCTTCATTTCCGCGTGTCCGATATCCAGACAAGCCACAAAAAACTCATCATTGACCGCTTTCAAATGTGCCGCAAAATCCTCATGAGAGGAGCATGCGGCAGGCGTAGCATGATTCTTGATGGAATTCCAGTTCCACATATTTTCCGTAGCGATCTTTACGCCGCATGCTTTCGCGAATGGCAGCAATTCAAGGTACATTTCCGCGTTTTCCTCCGCGGACTTATTGTTGTCGGGGTGAATGACGCAAATGCTTCCCCCCGCCTCAGCTGTACATTCCAAAGCCAGCTTGTAACGTTCTCTGATCTCCTTACAGCTGCTCGGGAAAGGTGCATGGGACTGGTTGCAGGAAATCCCGCAGTCTTCTCCGATCTTTCTCAGTTTTCTTGCAAAGGCAAGAGCGTCTCCCGTAGCCAGCGGATGATCAGTGGGAATCACTCTTTTTTCCTTCCAGCTGTAGTTACACATAGAAAACAGAGAAAAATCCCAAGCATCAAAGCCCGCTTTTGCAATCAGTTCAATGGCTTTTTCCTCGCCGACGATACGCGCCGTCGATGCAGTTTCAGTAGAAATTTTCATAGTCTCCCCCAAAAAGTTTTTTACCCCTTCATTATACAATAATTTCTCTGTTTCGTCAATATCATGTCCTTTAGATTCATTCTATCTCAACAAAAAATATACGAGAGCTAAAAAGCTCTCGTATGTTTCTCTTAGTTTTCTTTTACATACACGAAAAACAGTCGATCCGTCTCGTCTCCGTTGGTTGCCAACCATCGAATCGACAATTCCCTTGCTGCAGTATTCAACGGGATGTGAACAAGACGGTGAAGATTGTTTTCCACTTTCGCCACTTCTCTTCCGTGCGCATACACCGCAAAGTCCTTGACCCATGTCCGAGCTGCCCTTATGAAACTTCATGGCAAATACTCTCATTTTTTTGTTATCAAAGTTTCGCACATGACGGAACGCATCGACTTACAGGCATTCTTCTTCCATAAAAGAAATCACGCCTGCCGACCAACCGTGGCAGAGGCTATGGCGAAATCCTATATAGCAAAACGCGCCAAAATCGCCGTGAATATCACGTTCACCGTCACGCGGAAGCTCATCAATACGGGAGGAGTTTTCAAGCCATGCGATGTCAAAATCCTCCCAAAATGTAGTAGCTCCCTTGTCCAACATACCGCCATAGTATTCCTTCATCATTGCCACGGCCCGGGGCTTATCAAACGAGGCCACCGCTTTAAGGATATAATAGCTCATAAAGGTAGACATTCCACGTGCGCCGCCTTCGATCAACCGTTTTTTATCGGTCTCCGAAAGCTCCGTGGCAAAAAATTTCAATCCAAGGACTTGCTTGCTCTCTTTCACTTCGATTTCTACCAAACGCAAACGAGCGAGAATCGACTCTACCAATGAGCAGTTATATCCAAACGAATGTAAAAGCCAGACAGCTCGCTTCATCGCGTAGATATTAATGGCGCGCACGCCTGCTTTTTCGTCAACCTGACCATGTGTGGGCCAATCAACAAAATACGAGGGATAATGTAACTCTCCATTCTCATCCACGCAAGCGTTTATTTGTTGGATCAGTCCCAAAAGATAAGGGATCTGACGAGAAGCAAAAGCCTTTGCACCGGTGCGTTCATAGTAGTCGGCGAGAATGATAATCCACCACAGTGAATACGTCGGCATCGTATTCATCCATCCCGGCAAAGGAAATTGCTTTCTCGCATAGTCCAGCGAGCGTTCCACCTCCGACAGACGACCGTAAAGAGTGGTAAGTGCCAAAACCTCGGGCGCCATATCTCCAACCCAAACCAACCGATCTCGTTTGATCCCGTCCCAAACATAGCCGCCGGAAGCACACAAATCAACCGTTCGCTTTGCGCTCTCATAAATAGCACGAATCTGCTCATCATTTCCCTTGTAGCAATAACGAGACTTTTTCTTCAGAATCTGACTGACAGCAACAACGCTTTTGATCTCCACCTCTCCGCCAAAATCCAAGCGTACAAAGCGGAACCCCGATTGTCCAAAGCTCATATCCGAGTAATTTTGCAAATAAACCGTGAAATCACGCAAAGAATGATCATTTGTGGAATTTTGGGGACCTCCAAGCTCACTGCAGCATTCACTCATGCTCTCGCCAAAGCGAATGCGAACAGGTATGTTTTCTGCCCGATAGGCAAGAATGCGAATCCCTCCGCACAGCTCCGCGCCAAAATCCAAAATGATAAAATCGTTTCGAAAGAAGGACGTGGTCTGTCGTTCTCCCAGACCGATTTGAAGCGGCTGTCGAAGAAAAAGCTTTTCGCATGTCGCACTGTCGGCAGCAATCACTCTCTTGGGGAAAATATACTCAATCATTTTTTCTCCTTTTGACGATGGATCAATTTTGACTTTTTATTAAGGCTATTGTAGCGCAAAACAATCTTTTTGTCAATATATTTTATAAAGTCGATCCATCAAGACCGTTCAATCCTGAACACTTTAAAATTTTCCTTTAATTCTATCTGTTACTAAACCTCAACCGAACAAATATCAGTAGCGACATGTGACAGTGAGTGGCAGCGCAGCGGGAACCGGTGACGTCAAATTTTGCAGTCATGCTTACTTCCGAAAATATAGTCGTCTATCCGTCCTCGACGCTTCGGCTTACACTCAAGCGGTTATACTCCTTATTTTCGTTATTTCAACCATCAAAACAACGCTCAGTTGTTTTGCGTAGCAAAGGCGGAAAAGAGCGCGTGACGGTTAGGCATGGTGGCACCGGGACGGACACAATAAGGGGGGCCAAACAAAAAACCACCCGATTGGGGTGCCTGCGATAGAGCAGGTAGAACGGTATAACCTAAAAAACGGTTATACCGTTTTATTTTTCTTAAATCCAACCCCAAGTTGACTTTTCTTCACACAAAATATCTTTTTGATATGTTGGAAGCTACAAAAAAATGTGATATAATTATTACAGTGATCACGAAAATACTTTCAAGGAGGTAACCTTATGAATATTGGTACGAATATATATACGCTACGAAAGGAAAAGAAAATAACACAAGCGCAACTTGCCGAAAAGCTTGGTGTTTCGGAACAAGCTGTTTCAAAATGGGAGAATGATCAATGTGCTCCTGATGTCAGTCTCTTCCCAATCATTGCAGAATTTTTTGGTGTCTCCATAGATC
>JAFVRI010000190.1 GCA_017504335.1 Clostridia bacterium | reverse complement strand
TAGAACGCATCGTTCTTCAGCTTGCTTACGTCCGTGGTGTAGTTGTCGTCATATGCCTCGTTGATGACAATGTCGAGAATTGCCTTCTTCAGCTCCTTCTCGTCGGTGATCTTTGCAAGAGCATCTGCCTTTGCCTTCGCCTCATCGATTGCCTTCTGGTAGGCATCCATTACCTTCTTCTTGTTTGCCTCGTAGTTTGCGTCGGTATCCTTCAAAAGATCCTTGTACTTGCTACCCAGCTCTTCCTCGGCGATTTCATTGAAATCTACGCGGAAGGAGTAGTAAGTAAAGTCAACCAGGTTGAAATCGTTCTTAGCCGCATCATACTTCTTGTCGATCTCTGCGGGATTTTCCTTCAGCCAGGTCTCGAACTCCTCATAAATGATGTTCTGCATCTTGGAAGCGAGAGTGGAATACTCAACCGCATCCTGAATGTCGCTCTGAGAAACACCCTTTCCGTACATGGAAGAGAAGTAGGAGTCGGCACTCATGCCGTACAGCTGCTTTGCGGTTAATGCGGTTGCGTCGAGAGACTGCTCGATTTCATCGATTTCCTCATCGGTCAGCTGAATGCCTCTTGCCTTGGCTTCCTCCAGATAGAGGAGCATGGAAGAGACCTCCTCCTTTGCCTGCTTGGCAAAGTAATCGAACCAGGTTCCCGTAAAGCTGCCGAGCATGGCGGCGTCATTTTTGCCACCGAACTGCTGCTCGGTCAGGGGAAGGGAGGTGTTCAGACTGAGATAGGACATGTAGTCCGAGTACTGCGAGGTGAAATTATTATACACCGTAAAGAAGTAGTAGGACATCATGTTGACGTTGACCGAGAAGTTCTCGGACTCAGCGGCAGTGGTTCAACGGTTCGGAACACCGTTTCCGATCAGAACGAAGGTTAGAATCATCAGCAAAATTGCGATGGTGACCACCAGAGCAATAATGGACATGGCCTTGCTGGACAAGCCCTTCTTGCCATTATTTTTTGTGTTTTTTGTGCCGGGGGCTTTTACGGCCTTCGCCGCTCTGTCCGCACGGACTCTGTTTGATTTTCCCATGGAAGAATCCACCTTTTCTTTTTGATTTTTAATGAAAGCACGCGATTGGACCGTTTCCACAAGAAACATCCCTCGCTGCATGGAACATCTTATACATTATACAAGGATAGCATGATGAAATATTGAATAATTTATGAACATATGATGAATTTTAAGCGTAACCCTAAAGAGAATTAAGAAAAATTCTCTTAAAGGTTCATAATTACGGGGAGAACCATGGGCTTTCGCTTGGTTTTTGTGTAAAGGAATTTGGAAATGTCATCCTTGACACAGTTCTTCAATTCGATGCGATCGACCTTACCCCGATGCGCCAGTGCCTTTTCGATGGCAGCCGCGGCGATCTGACGAACCTCATCCATCAGCTCCTCGGATTCCCGTACGTAAACGAAGCCGCGGGAGACGATATCGGGACCCGACAAAAGCAATCTGGCTTCGGTATCCAACGAGGCAACCACCACAATGAGTCCGTCCTGAGAAAGATGTCGGCGGTCACGGAGTACGATGTTACCTACATCGCCCACACCGTAGCCATCTACCAAAATTTTTCCCGCAGGAACGGTTCCCGTGAATTTTGCGCTTCTGCGGTCAAGCTCCAGTACCTTTCCGATCTCGGAAATAAAGATGTTTCGTGCGTCCATGCCCATATCCAATGCCAGCTCACGGTTTGCCGCCAGATGGCGGTATTCTCCATGAATGGGCATAAAGTATTTGGGCTTCAAAAGTGCCTGCAAAAGCTTCAGCTCCTCTTGGCAGGCATGACCCGAAACGTGAACCTCGACTACGGCATCGTGAAGCACGCTGACTCCGTTTTTGGTCAGCTCATTGATGATACGGCCAACCAGCTTTTCGTTACCGGGAATGGCGCTGGAGGAAAGCACCACCAGATCCTGCTGTCCCAGCGTTACCTGAGAGTGATCGGAAAATGCCATGCGATAGAGGGCGGACATAGGCTCGCCTTGACTTCCTGTGGTAATCAGCGTCAGCTGCTCGGGCTTGAAGCGCTTGATTTCGTTGATGTCGATCAGCACACCCTCGGGAACCGACATATAGCCAAGCTCCACGGCTGCGCCGATGATATTGAGCATGCTTCGTCCCGTAATGGCGACCTTTCGTCCGTGATTGGCGCTGACATTGATGATCTGCTGTACTCTGTGTACATTGGAGGAGAAGGTGGCAATCACAATCCGCTTGTCGGTATTGGCGGAAAAAATAGTTTCAAGGGATTTTCCTACCTTCTTTTCGGAGGGGGTGTGACCGGGTCGCTCCGCATTGGTGGATTCGCACATCAGGAGCAAAACTCCCTTTCGTCCGATCTCGCCAAGACGGGTAATGTTCATCATGTCTCCGTCAATGGGGGTCACATCCAGCTTAAAGTCTCCCGAGTGGACCACAATACCCACGGGCGTGGTGATGGAAAGGCAACAGGCATCGGCGATAGAGTGGTTGACATGGATGAACTCCACCGCAAAGCTGCCAAGCCGTATCGTCTCGCCCGCATTGACCTGATTGAGAGAGGGGGTGAAGGGGAGAACATGCTCGGAGAGTTTGTTCTGAATGATGCCGAGGGTCAGTCTTGTTCCGTAAATGGGGGGATTGATCTGACGCAGAATATAGGGGATCGCACCGATGTGATCCTCATGACCGTGGGTCAGGACAATGCCTCGGATCTTTTCGCGATTGGCTTCCAGATAGGAAATATCGGGAATGACCAGATCGATTCCGGGCATATCCTCATCGGGAAAGCCAAGTCCGCAATCCACGATCAGAATATCGTTCGCGTATTCCAGAACGGTCAGATTCTTTCCGATCTCGTTCAGACCGCCCAGAGGAATGACGCGAAGCTTGCTTTTTTCTTGTTTGGGCATAAAAACTCCTATTCTTTACATATGTGTAAGTATCATAAAAAGGCACGCAATCAAGCCCTCTCAAAATATGCGACACCGCTCCCCGCATATTCCTCGAAGGCAAGTATTTGGTTGTTGTCACCTATAGTATAGCACAAAATCTCATTTCTGTCAAGGGGCGGCTTACAGGACGAGGATCAGGGTAAGCAGCAGCGTAAGCGCGCCGCCGATGCCCATACCTGCCAAAAAGAGCAGAAGCCTTCCCAATCGGGTTCCCTGCTTCGGAAAAGAACGGGACTGTGCCCCCTCGGACAGCAGACGGTTTGCCTCACGAAGCATTTCCCCCTCCCGAGGCTTTCCCTGTGTAAGGGTGGGACGCATGACGAAATATGCCGCCTCAAAGAAACGGCTTTCGGGGGTACGGACCCAAATCATATTTTTTTGAATTCCCTTCAGCATGACGTTCCTCCCGATTCGATGAATGATACGGATAGTATAGCCTTGAAAATCCTTCCTTAAACCAAAATCAGGGAAAAAGAGCATCTGACTCCTACGGGTTTCCAACTTTTTCCATAGATTTCCAAAAAATGGGCTTGACAGACTTCGACAGATTTGCTATAATAAAGACAGAAGCCGACCAAAAAGAGGAGAATTTGATAAAAAAGGAGACACAGCTATGAAATCTACGGGAGTTGTTCGCAAGATGGATGATCTGGGCAGAATTGTATTGCCGATCGAGATTCGCAAGACGCTGGATATTAAGGAAAAGGATTCCATCGAGATCTTTATTGACGAGGATCGTATCGTGCTGCAGAAGTATCAGCCCGCCTACACCTTCTGCAATCGGGCAGACAACATTGTTTATTTTTCCGGAAAGCGTGTGTGTGCCGACTGTATCGAAAAGCTGAAAATACAGCTTTGATTCCATTCTATTGTATGAGGAAAAATGAATAACATGACAAAAAGCCGACGGCATGCCGTCGGCTTTTTGTATATCGTTCTTTACCAAAGAGTCGGGATTCCGTTGACGTAATGCCAAAAGTCTCCTTCTTCCGTGGGAGCCTTCTCGGAATAGAAGCAAAGGGCTGCCTTTTCCAGCGAGGTGTTACCGGAGGCGAGCTCTATTGCCTCCCATTGAGCCTCGGTTCCTCCGTAGAGGACCGTGGTGGGGTTGGTCAGACGAAAGGCATTTCGTCCGATTTCGGTAACGGTGGAAGGAATGACAACCGTTTTCAGGGCAGAGCATTTCTGGAATGCCTTTGCGCCGATGGAGAGCGCGCCCTCGGAAATGGTTATGGATTCCAGCGTTGTGGAGTCGCTGAATGTGTTGTCGGGAACAGAGATTGCATTGATGACCGTAATATTCCGGAGCGTATGCTGACGAAAGGAAGCAAATACCGACATGGGGCCCGAGATCGATTGAATGGGACATCCCTTGAAGGCATCGGTCTTTAAGGCGGGAGATGAACCTTTTACCGTCAACTCGGAGAGCGCGGCGCAATCGAGGAAGGCACGCTCATGGACGGTTTGAATTCCCGCGCCGAGGGTCAATCTCTGAAGACTTGTGTTGTAAGCGAATGCTTCTTCTCCAATGACGCTAACGCGATTGGGCAGATCCAACGCGGGCAGCGCGGGACAGTACGAAAAGGCACGAGCGCCAATCGTCTGCAGGGATGCGGACAGGGTCAGGGAAGAAAGGCGATCACAGCCGTAAAATGCGTCGGTAGCGATTTCGGTCACCGTGTCAGCAAGCGTAACCGAGGTGAGCGCGTCGCACTCATAGAAGCATTTCTCCGCAACGGTTTCCACACCGTCGGGAATCGTGACGGCGGAAAGAGAGCCGCAATAGGCAAACATGTGCTTGCCGAGCGTAACGGCGGTGGAGGGCAGGATTACCGTAGTCAGAGAAGAGCAGCCCGAAAACAGAGAATCGCCAATCGTGACGGTGCCATCCTCAAAGGTTGCCTTGGTCAAGGCTTGACAGCCGTTAAAGGCGGAATAGCCGATCTCCCGAACTCCCTTGGGAATCGTGATTGACGAAAGAGAGGAGCAGCCGGAGAATGCCTGAGAGCCGATAGAGGTCACGCTGTCGGGAATGGAGATTGATGTAAGAGCGGGGCAGCAGGCAAACGCGCAATCTCCGATGTTCGTCACGCCGTCGAGAATGGTGATCTGAGTGATGGTGTTCGAATCTCTGAGAGAGTGGTCTCCCAGCTTAGAGACCCGTTGTCCGTTATGATAAGCAGGGATGACTACATGCGTATCGGTGCACTTGCCCAACCAAACAGAAAGCGTGCCGTCGGGATTGGGAAGAAAGGACAGACCTGTCGAGCCAAGGGCATGGAAGGTCTTTTCGAAAAAGGAATCGCAGTTGGCGCAGGTATGCCGTTCGTATCCGTCCTCTGTGACGGTTGCGGCTTTGGAGGCGGTGGGCGCATAGCGATGTCCTATGGCAGCGATGGATTTGGACTCAGAAAATTCGCAATAGAGACAGGTATGGGTCTCTTGTCCCTTTTCCAAGCAGGTGGGCTGAGTGGTTACTGTCCATTCGCCGAAGGAATGGGTACCGTTGGCGGCGATCGGTCTGGAATCGGAAGCACCGCATGCGCAAACTCTCGTTTCGGTTCCATCGGAGGAGCAGGTGGCGGGAGAGGAAACCTCCCATTCGCCAAACAGATGCTCGTGGGGCTCCGAACAGGCAAAGAGCAAGGTCGTACACAGAAGAAGTGCGGAGCAGAGCAGAATCATTTTCCAAATCGTCTTCATCATCTATTCCTTTCTGAGGCAAAGATTTCTGTACATTCATTATACCGCTTTTCGAATATTTTGTCAACTCTCTTTGCATTTCCTTGAAAAAGAGAGAGGGGGAACGAAGCAACGAGAAAAAGAAAGAAGGAAAAAAATCGCAAAGGCGGAAAGTGACAAATTTTTTCGGCAGGGTTTGATACAATGGAGACGCAGGAATTTGAAGAAAAAGGACGGTAAATCTATGAACAAAAAGGAACAGATGGTGGAAACAAAAGAGGTCGGGGACGGTGTAAAGATCGGTGGATGGCTGAAGAAAGCCTTTTTCGGTATGGCATATGCCCTGTGGGGATATGTGCTTAGCGGTGTGACCCTGCCCTTTGGAGCGGCTCCCTTTGGGATTGCTCTTTTGGCGGCATCAGACCGTCGGGTGCTTTATGTATTGGGAGGGGGCTGTCTTTGGGCGCTTGGAAATCGGGAGGGGCCGATTCTGCTTTCTGTATTTGCCCTGACGGTCATTCTTCGGATGCTGACTCGTCTCGCGTTGGATTTGCCCGCTCGCCTTCGGGCAAAAAAACGGAACGAGGTAACCTTGGGCGAGGTGATGCCTCATTTCTTTCGGGAGCATGTTGCTCTGCGGATGGCGACCGCCGCGGTGGCTGTCTTTGCGGTGGGAATGATTCGGCTTCGCACAGGAGGATACCTGTTTTATGATCTGTACGGAACCGTGATGTCGGTGGTCATTGCGCCTCCCGCGGTTCTTCTTTTGAGCGGACTGTTTGAAAAGGATCGGGAGGGGTGGCGCTATCAGCTCGGATTTCTGACCTTGGGCACACTCCTTTGCTACGGAGGCGCCGGCATTCGATTGTATGGGATCTCTCTTGGTGTGTTCGGCGCGATGTTTGCCGCGCTATATGTGAGCCGCAAGCGGGGATGGTTGGCGGGAACGGTGACGGGATTGCTCTTCGGCTTTGCCATCGCCCCTCTCTTTTCGCCCGCTGTGGCCATCGGCGCGTTGTTGGCGGGGGTGATGTTTCCGTATTCAGTGGGGCTGGGGGCATTTTTCTCCTTTTCCGCAAGTCTCGGATGGGGATATTACGTGTACGGCTTGGGGATCCTGAACGGCCCGTTTGCGGCTTTGCTTGCGACACATCTTCTTTTCCCGATCTGGGACAGGCTCTTCGGAGAGAAAAAAGAAGAACAGGAAAAGACGGCGGAGACAGCCGAAGCCTCGTCGTCGGTAAGGACGGCAACTCCTTCGACTTTCTTTTCGGAGGATCGGATGCGACTGAACGATTCCATGGAACGAATCCGTGCTCTTTGCAGCGGATTTCGGGAACTTGGCGAGACGTTTGACCGTTCGGCCCGTGCTCGTGGGCACGCCGAAGAGGGGGATCTCAAGGAGATTTGCGAGCGTGCATTTGACGCTTGCTGCACCAGTTGTCCGACCAAGGAGATCTGCTGGGGAGAGCAATTTCAAAATATGTCGGATGCGATCGGTGAAATTGCCATGACCCTTCATCAAAAGGGGAGAGCGGATCGTTCGGACGTGAACGGAGCGCTGTCCGAGCGTTGCGGACGGATGAGCGACATTTTGGAAGAAATATGCCACAATACCGCCATGTATGAGGCAAAGCTTTTGGAGAGCGACCGCACCGAGATCTTTGCTGAGGATTTTTTGATGGTGTCCGAAATGCTTGCCGCCGCCATGAATGAACAGAGCCTTGCCTATGAGTGTGACGTGACCGCTACCGAGGCCTTGAACAGAGAACTGTCCGAAACGAATCTTTCTGCCTGTGGAAAGGTGATCGGCAAACGGAGACGGCGGGTCTTGGTGGGATGCAAGGACGGAGAATCTCTTTTCCGTGATCGGGATGCGTTGCGCGCGATGGCGGAGAAATGTGTCGGAAGCGGTCTTGAGGAAGTCGGTTTTCACCGTGACGAAGGGATCCTTGAATGGGTGGAGAGACCGAAGATGCGGGTTCGGATGGCAAAGCGAACGGCGTGTGCATTGGGAGAGGATGAATTTTGCGGAGACTCCACGGAGGCTTTCTCCAATAGTTCTGAAAATTTTTACGCCCTCATCAGTGACGGAATGGGATCGGGAAAAGAGGCGGCCCTGACCTCACGGATCACGGGAACCTTCTTGAAGAAACTGATCGAGGCAGAGGGTGGATGCGAGGAATCCTTGCGGCTGCTCAACGTATTTTTGCGGAATCGGGGTAGCGGAAGTCTGCACGAGTGTTCGGCAACCGCTGATCTGCTGTCGTTGGATCTGATGGAAGGGAAGGCATCTTTTTATAAGAGCGGAGCCGCTCCCACCTACGTGTATCGGGACGGGGGATTATTCAAGCTTCGCTCCCGAACGGTACCCTTGGGGATCCTTCGGGATCCCGACGTGAAGAAGATCGGCTTGGAGATCGGATCGGGAGATCTGATCATCATGGTCAGCGACGGGGTGACCCAGGGACGGGAAGAATGCCCGTGGCTTTATGATCTGTTGAGAAGTCATGCCGAGAGGTCGGACGTGGAGCGGCTGGCGGATCTGGTGGTCAAATATGCCAAGGACGAGGGAAGTACCGACGATATTTCGGTCATGGTTCTGCGGATCGAAGCGGCGTAAAGGTTCTTCGGCGGGAGAAACGGTATGCGATGATTTCTCGGGACTCCCGTTGAGTCGAAAAAAATTTTGAGCCATTCCTCACAAGGAAAATCACAAAGAATCAGAACAGAAAGAAGAACAGCCTTCCCCGCGGGGAAGGCTGTTTTTTGTTTATTCTTCTTTTTCGTATTCCGAAAGATCGATGGCTTTGAGAGCGGCATCGGGGATTCTTCCCTTGGTCTTTTCGAAATAGGAAATGTTGTTTCGGAGCATGAAGGCGAACTGCGCCGAGGGGGAGCGATGCTCTGCCTCGGAAATATACAGAAGCTTGCGCAACAGATCCTCCGAAAGCTTGACGTCTACATGATAATTATTCTTCATGGCTGGAATTATTTCTTGTTGTTCTTGCGTACGGTTCCGTTCTTGCCACCATTCTTCTTGTCAGAGCGGATCAGGAAGAAGGCACCGACACCGATACCGACGAGAACGATCGCCATGATGACGATGGCAATGATGGTGGAGGGCTTGACTCCCTCGTCCTCTTGAGGCTCGGTATCCGTGGGAGTCTCAGGGGCTGCCTCGGTATCTGCGGGAGTCTCGGGTACGGGGGTATTCTTGGTGTAGGTAAAGGTGATGGTTTGAGGAGCGCCGTTACCGGTTGCGGTCTGACTCAGGGAGTCAACCTTGGCATCTGCAACGTCCAAGGAGGTGAATGCCTTGGATGCTCCGTAGGCGAGCTCCCAAGTGGTGAGAGTTCCCTCGGGAACGGCAACAGGAGTTCCATCCGACCAAACGTGCTTGATGGTAATGATGCTGACACCGGTTGCGTTTCCTTCCTTGTTTGCACTCTCAAAATTCTTGGATGCGCCAAGGAATGCGTCATTACCGATCTTGTCTGCGGTCAGCTCGGGAACGAGGGTCAGCTGCTCCAAGGAACGGCAGTTCTTAAAGGCATAGGCGCCGATGCTCTTGGCGGCAACAATGGCATTCTTCATGTTGTAGCAATAAGCAAAGGCATAATCCCCAACGGATACAACCGTGTTTGGAACAAAGATAGAGCCGAGAGACGCACATCCTTCAAAGGCGCCTGCTCCGATTGTTGTGAGCGATTCGTTGGGAAGAATGATATTTGACAGCTTACCGCAGTAAGCGAACGCAAAGTCTCCGATTGTCAAAAGAGAGGAGGGGAGTACGATCTCGGTCGCGTTGGCGAAGCCCCAGAATGCGTAGGTACCGATGGAGGTAACACCCTCGGCAATTACGATTTTCTTTGTGCTCAGGCGAACATCACCTGCCCAAGGAGCATTGTCCTCGTCCTTGCTTACGTTGCCGATTTCACCGGCGCCTGAAAGCGTCAGGGTGTTTGTATCCTTCTTGTACTCCCACGCGATGGAGCCGAAGGTTCCGTTCGCATCGGCAGCATTGGGAACACTCTGCCCGCAGGAAGCGAGTGCGAGAACGGAGAAGCAGATCACGAGAACGAGGCACGCAATTCTGCGGAAGGTTTTTTTGTTGGTTTTCATGGTTCTTTGATTTCCTTTCGGTAATTTCTTCCCTCTATTTTACCACAAAAGATCGGTTCTTGCAACAGATTTCAAAAAATATTCAAAATTCCTTTTGAAAGTTTAGGTGTTTCGTCCCACCAAACGGCAATATTCCTCATAAGATACGAGAATTTTCAGAGCGGACAGAAGCGCGTTGGCACTCATGCCATCGGGCAAGGACAGAGAGGCGGCAAGGGCGTCCCGCTTTTTTGTGCTGTCGGGATGACCCGAAAGTCCGTCCATATAAAAATCGGTCTTGGACAGCGGATTTTCTTGTATCCGCTTTTGGGCATCTGCCGATTCAAAGGGAGCAAGCAGGTCAAACAGCAGCTTTCGCTCCATGCCCTCTACGCCAAGAGTTCCTTCCGCGGAAGGGGCATCCTTTCGCTTTTCCTTGCCCTTGATCTTGGGAATGTAGAGCTGGATCAGTCGATCGGGAGGAATGGCGGAGGTTAGATGAGATCGGATCAGCTTGCCCGCACCGTCGCTGTCGGTCAAAAGGATGACAGGTGTTTGTTCGCTCAGACGGCGAAACAGCGCAAGCTTTTCATTTTTTTTGAAGATGCCGAAGCCGTCCGTGGTCAGTATGTGCGCTTCGCACACCGATAAGAGACGGAGACGGTCGTATTTTCCCTCCACGATGATGGGATAGGGAATGATCAATTTTTCGTTGTCCTTCATAATGTGTTCCTTGATTCAGAAAAAATAGTCCGTAAGAACCAAAATACCTAAGGCGATCCGATAGATACCAAAGGCGGAAAAGCCGTGACGGCGTACGTAGTCGGTCAAAAAACGAAGGGTCATCATAGAGACGGCAAAGGCGGTGAGCGTACCCGCACCCAGCCAAAGCAGTTCTTCTGCCGACAGGCGGTAACCCGACATCACAAACCCAATCCCCTTCAAAAGGGATGCCCCCATCATGGTGGGGATCGCAAGAAAGAAAGAGAACCGTGCGGCGCATTCCCGTGAGCAGCCCAAGAGGCGTGCGCCCAATACGGTGGCACCCGAGCGTGATGTGCCGGGGACGAGAGATGCCACCTGCCAAAGTCCGATGAGCAACGATTGACCGAGGGTCAGTTCCTCTGTCGAAGTTACCGATGGCGTCCTTTTTTTCAGTATCAGTTCGGTAAGGAGAAAGAGAACGCCCCAAAGGATCAGCATGATGGCTACAGTTTCGGGAGAAAAGAAATGGGTGAAGATCCACCCGTCCAGCAAAACGCCGAGGATCGCCGAGGGCAATACCCCTACAAGGATGCAACCCCACAGCCGAAGTGTACGGGATCGATCTGTTCCTTTCTTTGGAAACGGATCCAGCTCTTCTCTGTAAAGGCAGAGTACCGCCAAGATCGCTCCCAATTGGATCACCACGTCAAAGAGATCTCGAAACTCCGAGGACATGACAAGAGGCAGGCGGTCTTCAAGAAGGATCAGGTGTCCCGTGGAGCTGACGGGCAACCATTCGGTGATGCCCTCCAGCAGCCCCAAAAGCAGAATGCAGAGGATGGAAACCATAGGAATTCCTTTCGTAGCTGTTCTGTTTGGAATTCCTTGACTTTCTCATTCTCCCGAGCGCATAATATCACCCGGAAAGACCTCGAAGGGAACACGGGCAAAGAATTTCATGGACGGATGAGGAGCGGACGGAATGGGCGCGCCTTCGGCATTGTACAGCTCCCGTACGGCAAATCCCTTTCCGATCTTATGGGGAGAGATCAGCTCGGCGGAGTCGCCCACCGAGACCTTGTTCCGTTGAATGAAAGGATAGAGACGGCCCTCGTCGGTGAGTGCTTCCACGCCCTCGGGCAGAGGCAGTTCCTCCTTTGAGAGGGCGGTGGCGAAATACGCCTTCTCACGGATGTATCCATCCATGGTGGCCAGGTTCGCTTCCTTTGCGGGTTCGTCCAGATAATAGCCTGTGCAGTATTCTCGGTGGGAGACACTGTCTAGCTCACGGAGCAGGGCGGGATCGAGGGTATATCCATCGGGATCGGCAAGGTAGTCATCCATTGCCATGCGATAGGCGTTGGTCACCACGGCGGTATAGTAGGCGCTCTTCATGCGTCCTTCGATCTTAAAGGAGTCAATGCCCGCATTCATCAGCTCGGGAATGTGAGAGAGGGTACACATATCCTTGGAGGACATGACGAAGGTACCCAGCTCGTTTTCCTCAATGGGAAAGGGGGTATCGGGACGTTTTTCCTCGGTGATGGTGTAGGTCCAACGGCAGGGCTGAGTACAGGCTCCTCGGTTGGCGTCTCTGCCCGTCAGGTGATGGGAGAGCATACAGCGGCCGCTGTAGGATACGCACATGGAGCCGTGAATGAAGGCCTCCAATTCCACGTCGGGCGCAAGTCCTTCCCGAATGGCGCGGATCTCCGAGAAGGTCAGTTCTCTTGCCAGAACCAGACGCTTGGCGCCCAATGCGGCGTAGGCTCTCGCCGCCTCGGGGCTGACGATGCTTGCCTGGGTGGAGATATGGATCTCCATTTCGGGCATGATCTCACGGACGGTGGCAAGGACACCCAGATCCGCTACGATCACCGCGTCAATGCCGAAGTCCTTAATGTGATGGAGAAAGTCCCGCAGGGCGGGGTATTCCTCCCCGTGAGGCATGGTGTTGAGGGTCAGATAGATCTTCTTTCCCCGCTCGTGCACGTAAGCTACCGCCTCGGCAAGTTCTTCATCGGTAAAGTTGTCGGCGGCGGAACGCATCCCAAAGCGGATGCCCGCCAGATAGACCGCGTCGGCTCCGTAGAGAATGGCGGCACGTAATTTTTCAAAATTTCCTGCCGGAGAAAGAAGCTCCGGCGCTTTTCTTTTCTGTTGCATATCTGTTTCCTATGTGATTATATTCGTTTGGTTCGGGGGTTATGAGAGAGGACGTTTGTGCCGTTTGGCATAGTCTCGGGGGGAGATGCCCTTTCGCTTGCGGAACATACGGGAGAATTGGGTGTAATCCGCATATCCCACCTCGGCGGCAATTTCTCCCACCGACATATCGGTGTGAAGCAAAAGCTCGGCGGCGACCTCCGCCCTTCGGTTGAGCAGGTATTCCTTGGTGGACATACCGATCTGCTGTTCTAAGATCGAGCAAAGATATTTGCGGGAGATGTGCAGCTTTTCGGCAATATCGTCGATGCGGATGGATTCTCTGTAGTGCTCGTCCATGTAGGCGATGGCTTTTTGCGCGTAACCGCTTTTGCCGTTTCGCTTTTCGATGGAGTTGAGATATTCCTGCTTGTGATAGGACATGAGGATATAAAAGACCCCCTGCATATAGGTGTTCAGGTCGCAATCCCCGTGGTTACGGTAAAGCACGTCGTCAAACAGCTCTTCCAGACGGTCACCGAAGGAAAAGGTAAAGCACTGACGGTTGGCATCCAATCCGAGGGCTTTCATCTGTCTTGGAGCGTCTCCGCCCATAAAAGCGATCCATTTGAAATGCCACGGGTCATCGCTGTCGGCTTCCATACGGTTTGGCTTTCCCGGTACGATGAGAAATCCTTCGCCCGCACCGATCCGTTTCCCGTCAAAAGTACCGCTTCCGCTTGTAACGTAGTGTAGCATATATTCTCTGTTTCGGTCACGGCTGACCGTTCGGTTGGGATAGGATTGCTCTTTCCCGAATGCCAAAAAGTCAAGACCTCCGCTTCCTTCAGTTTTCGGGGGCTTTGCCAGCACATCGTCATAATAGAGCTGATCCGATTCGGGACGCTCGATCCGATCCTCAAAATATTGTTTGGATCCGTCGGGAAGATCCCGTCGATAGTTGGATGTTTTCATAGCACTTCCTTTTCGTGAAGGATCACGCCGTTTTTGCGTAAAACCGCTTGCAGTTCTTTTACGGAAAGAGTGGAAACGTCATCGGACATGGCGGCGGCGGTACCCGCCGCTTCGCCTGTGACCGCACAGCAGGGAATGACACGCATCACGTCCCAAAGGGTTTCATTCACCGAGGTGCATCGACCTGCCACCAAAAGGTTTTTGATCGCCTTGTTATACAGCGTGCGGAAAGGAACCTCCCAGACGGGGCCTCTCTTTTTCCAGTTGGAGACCATGCCGATGGAATCCTCGAAGTAGGTATGTTCCTCGGTGTAGGCAAGCACGTATTCTCCCACGATCTTTCGGGTCATGCGGATCTGGGGCACGGTGGGAAGGGTGGCGATCACCGTTTCGGGGTTGGTCGCTCTCTTTTTTAGCCAATCGTTCAGCTGGATCTCGTGAGATAGGCAGACCTGCTCCGAAAGCTCCTTGCCGCAAAGACCGCTGAATCTTCGCGCCACCAAGGGTTTTGTCTCTTTGTCCTTCTTTTCTTCCTCGGGGGTATCCGAAGCGCCGAGCTGACGCAGACGGTATCCCTCCTTGTCGGCAAAGTAATACCAAGCGGCAAGCACGTTGCCCTGCTTGAAGGTATCGGTGGGGGCGTTCGCAAAGTGGGCAATATCGCAATCTCCCGTGGCGTCCACCACAGAGCGAACGGAATAGTCAAGTGTGCCCGATTTGTTGACCACGGTCAGCGAGCGGATCTTGTCACCTTCGAGTTTTACACCGATGACGTAGCTTCCGTAAAGGATCTCCACACCCTCGCGGAGCAAGAGCTGTTCGGCGAGAATAGCAAAAAGCTGGGCGTTGTATTGGGTCATGTAACGGGGTTCGTTTTCGGTTTTGCTACCGATACCGTCCAGCCAGTTGGCGGGATAACGAGCCTCCGCGCCGTAGTGGATGGAAAGCTTTAAAAGCTCCTCGGCAATGCCGAAGGAGACCTGATGCCCGTAACCGTCGCAAAGGGGCAGGTAGATGGTGACAAGGCCCGCCGTACCGAGGCCTCCCAAAAGATATTCCTTTTCAAACAAGATCACTTTTTTGCCCATGCGCGCCGCCGCCAGCGCTGCGGAAATGCCCGCAAATCCGCCGCCGCAAACGGCAACGTCGTAACCGTTTTTCATATAATTCTCCTTATTGGGATCTTTACGGTGTTATTGTACCACGGAATCCATTTTAAGTCAATGAGAGAGCGACATTTTCCCATACTTTCTTGAAGAAAATATAGAAAATCGGTCTTTTTGTCATATTTTTCTGCCTTTTTGCCCTTGCAATAAGAGAGAAGAACCGATATAATGATGGTAGAATGGGTGAGAAGGGTCTCACCCGACAGAATGACGATTATTTTTTTGAGAAAGGAAAGGATCATTGCGATGGTATTCCCTTATTCTTATCACACCTCTCTCGATTCGCTGCATGTGAATTGCGAAAAGACGAGAGCCTACTTCATCCCCTACGGCACCGAGAAGGCAGCCCTCAAGGACAACCGCTCGGAGAGCGAGAATCTTCTGTCTCTTTGCGGAGATTGGGATTTTCATTATTATCCCTCTGTCTTTGAAGCTCCCGAATTTTTGCGGGAAGGCTTTTCGACCGATGGCTTTGATAAGCTGACCGTGCCGAGAAGCTGGCAGAGCGTGCTTGACAAGGGCTACGACGTGCCCCACTACACCAATGTCCGCTATCCCATCCCCTTGGATCCCCCAAATGTTCCCGTGGAGAACCCTTGTGGTCTTTACGTTCGCGAGCTTTTTGTGGATGCGAAGATGCTGGAAAAGGAAGTTTACATCAATTTTGAAGGAGTGGATTCCTGCTTCTATCTCTTTGTCAACGACAAGTTCGCAGGCTACAGCCAGGTCAGCCACATGACCTCGGAGATCAACCTGACGGGTTTCTTGCACGCAGGCGTGAATACCTTTAAGGTTTTGGTGTTTAAGTGGTGTACGGGTACGTATTTGGAGGATCAGGACAAGTACCGCTATTCGGGTATTTTCCGCGAGGTCTATTTGCTTGCCCGTGACAAGAAGCACGTAAAGGATATTTATGTGAAGACCGCCTTGAGTGAGAAGTATGAAAAGGCGACTCTTATCTTGGATCTTTCCGCGGACGAAGCGCTTTCCTATGACTACCGTCTGTTGGATCCCAACGGCAAGGAGGTGGCAAAGGGCGAGGCAAGCACCGCCTCCGATGCGGTGATTTCCGTGGATGCGCCCATTCTTTGGAGTGACGAGACCCCCAATCTGTATGCCTTGATCCTGCACTGCGGAAGCGAGTATATCTGCCAGTACGTGGGCTTGAAGGATCTGCGGATCGTCAACCGTGTGGTCTACATCAACGGCAAAAAGGTAAAGGCAAAGGGCGTCAACCGCCACGACAGCCATCCCATTCTCGGCTCGGCAACGCCCATGGATCATATGCTCCGTGACCTTTACATCATGAAGCGCCACAACGTGAACACCGTCCGCACCAGTCACTATCCCAACGATCCGAGATTTCCCGGCCTTTGCGACAAGCTTGGCTTCTACGTGGTGGACGAGACCGATCTGGAGACCCACGGCACCACTGCGGCAAAATATTGGGATCTGTTCAGCGATTCTCCCGATTGGACCGAGTCCTACATGGACCGTGTGAGCCGTATGTTTGAGCGTGACAAGAACCACGTGTGCGTCATTATGTGGTCGCTGGGCAACGAATCGGGTGTGGGCAGAAACCAGAAGGCAATGTACAAGTATCTTCATGAGAGAATGCCCGGTTGCGTCGTTCACTGTGAGGATGCTTCCCGTCGCTATATGCAGATCCATCAGGTGGGTTACCACACCGTTCCCGATGGAGCGAAAGACGACTTCCACTATTCCGAGTGCAGCGATATTCTCAGCTTTATGTACTGGAAGCCCGATTCCTGTGAGTTCGACATTATTAAGAACAAGAAGTGGGATCAGCCCCTCTTCCTTTGCGAATATTCCCATGCCATGGGCAACGGTCCCGGAGATCTGAAGGAATACTGGGATCTGATCTATAAGTACGATTCCTTCTTCGGCGGCTGTGTTTGGGAGTTCATCGACCACTCGGTGGCTACGGGCGAGGATCGCTTCTACGATCCCCACTACACCTACGGCGGAGACTTTGGCGATCAGCCCAATGACGGAAACTTCTGCGTGGACGGTCTGGTCTATCCCGATCGCCGTCCTCACACGGGTCTTTTGGAATACAAGCAGGCGATCAAGCCCTTTGCCCTGACCGAGGCCGACGTGGAGAAGGGAACCTTCCGCGTAAAGAACCTGAGATATTTCAAGAGTCTTTCCGATCTCTCTCTTTGGTGGAGCTTTACCCAGAGAGGTAAGGTGGTTCGTGACGGTGTGATCCCCGCCATGAATATTCGTCCCCAGTCCTCGGTGAAATATACCGTAGATCTTTCGGGAATCGACATGACCCTTGGCGGCGAGCTTCTCCTTTCGGTTCGTCAGAACCACACCACACCTTGGGCAGAAGCAGGCTACGAGGTTGGCTTTGAGCAGGTGACCCTTGCCGAGACCGTGAAGAAGCCCGCCCTTTGTGAGACCATCGCAAAGGATCGCGCCGTTGCGGTTTGCGAGGATGATTACAAGATTCGCGTGACCGCTTCCGATACCGTTTATACCTTCGAGAAGAAGAGCGGTTTGCTCTGCTCTATGATCGACAACGGAAGAGAAATGCTGGCGTCTCCCATGACACCTACCGTTTGGCGCGCTCCTACCGACAATGACCGCAAGGTCAAGCTGGATTGGATGAAAGTAGGCTACGACAAGGCACAGCTTGCGTGCCGTTCCTTCCGCGTGGCAGAGATCACCGAGCAGGCGGCAGTTCTCGAGGCCGAGATCACCGTAGCGGCATTCATTTATATGCCCTTCCTGCGTCTGAAGCTCCGTTACACCGTGCTTGCTGAGGGCGGTATGGTGGTGGATACCCACGCAGAGACCCTGCCGTACCGCTGCAACGATGAGGAAAAGGGAAATCCTCCTCTGCCTCGCTTTGGCTTTGAATTCCTCATGCCCGAAGAAAACGAGAAGCTTCGCTACTTCGGACGGGGTGAGGCGGAGAGCTACGTGGATAAGAACCTTGCTTCCCGCAAGGGCGTGTTTGAGACGCTGGTGGGCGATCACTTTGAGCATTACGTCCGTCCGCAGGAGAACATGGCGCACACCGATACCGACTGGATGGCCGTATCCAATCTGTCGGGTCACGGACTCTATGCCTTCAGCACCGACAAGGCGTTCAGCTTCAACTGCTCTCACTTTACCGCCATGGATCTGACCGAGGCTAAACACGACTTCGAGTTGGTTCCTCGCAAGGAGACCGTGGTGAACATCGATTACCGTCATGCGGGTATCGGTTCCGCTTCCTGCGGCCCTACCCTCCACGAGCGGTGGCAGTTGAAAGAAAACAAGTTTGACTTCTCCTTCCGTCTCTGTCCCTCCTTTATCAACGATACCGATCCGTTCGAGGAATACGGCAGAGAGTAAGATTAGTTACGCCCCGATTTTTACGCTTTTTAGAAAAAAGCTTGGCAAAAACTTTCATACAAAACATTGCTATTCCACATACACGTTCCTCTTGATCGTGTATGTGGAATAGCATTATTTTCTCTCTAAGGTAGAAAACCATCGGACTGTGTTGCTTACGCACACCACCGATGGTTTTCTTATTTGTTAAAATTAAATATAAAAAAGAAATCCGTGGTGGCGCAGCAGCCGTCCACGGATTTCTACCTTAGAGAGAAAACATACGTTTACACGGTACACAATGAAAAGAAACATGCAGTAAAGTAAAAAATTGTATGAAAAGTTTTGCGGAGCTTTTTCAAAAGCGACCAAAAACCAGTCGTAAGAAATTTTTACTTCACTGCGGATACGAGAAGGTCTGTTCTTTGGAATCCAGAACCGAGAGATAGCGAGCGGCTTCGGCTTTGGCGGCATCCAAGGAAAGCTCACGGTAATTGCCGCACTCCTTGCGGGAAGCACCGAACATTTCGCCGTCGTGACGAATCACATCCGAAAGGGCATTTTTGAGGGTGGCGAGAACCACAGCGTGGTCGGCGTTACGGATAAGAAGATAGAAGCCTGTGCGGCATCCCATGGGGCCAAAGTAAATAACCTTGTCCGCAATGGCGGAGTTTCTCATATAGGTAGCGAGCATATGCTCCATGGAGTGCATGGTGATGTGATCCATCAGATCATCCGTGTTGGGGACACGGGTGCGAAGATCGTAGGTGGTGATGTCGCCGTCAATGCGGGACACGTATATGCCGGGTACAATGAGATCGTGATCTACGCAAAAGCTGGTAATTCGTTCCATATCGTTTTCCTCAAAACATAGATTTTTCCTAATTATACTTTATTTTGTCTACTTTGTCAAGAGGGCAGTGGGGAGATTGCGAAGGGAGGAATCGGTCGCAAGGGTCTCCAAGCCCTGTACGATCAGGACATGGTCGTAATCGGAGAGGTCACCGAAGGAAACGTCCGAGCGGTAGCGAAGATCATAGACCGTCAGATCAAAATGGATCGCCAAAAAGGGAATCAAGGCATTGGCGAAGCTGTCCTTGATCAGTAGCAGATGCGGCTTTTTTTCGAGAGGATCTGTTACGGTCAAGTGGGCATAATTTCCACCCAAAAAGATCGAATAGTGATCCTTCATTTTCAAAAATTCCTCGCGGTAGAAGCCCTTGAGAGATGGTTCTGCGGAATTGACGGAAACCGTAAAGCGGTCATCGTTGAGGTAACGGTAAAGAGTGACCGAATCCTTTGCAAAAGAAATACCGCCTGCGGAGGAATAAGAGGTTCCCAAAAAGCTTTGGCTGACGGTGACGGGTTCAAAATACGATTCCTCCTTCGGAGGATAACCGAGCGATTCTCCCAGCAACCGATACGCGGCATAGGCACCCTCGGTGGTAAGGTGGTGATCGGTTTTGTAATAATAATCGGATTTTCCTTGCCACTCCTTTATGGGAAAGAGAAGGGATTTGCTGTGATGCAACACCGTGTTGGGAATGAGAGCGGCTCGCTCTGTGGAATACCCCGATGGCAACAGATGAGCAAGAGCATCGATATGCCGAGGAATCAAAAGCGTCGAAACGGGAACGGGGGAGATTTCCCTGAAGCTGCGAATGGCGTTCAGGTTTTGTGTGAGAACCGAGAAATCCGTATGCTCTCCGCGAGGAATCAAAAAGCCCTCTCGAGCAAAGAGAATTCCGTTTCGTTCTCCTTTTCCAAATGCCAGCTCCGAATAGGCGGACAGGGAAACAAAAAAGGAGCGCAGAGGAAATTGATCGGCGCAAAATTTTTGTACATCCTTCGAAAAGGTACCCGACCAAATCGTGTCCGCACGAAGCGCGGGTGCTTGCGCCAACGTACGGTTTTCCCGATGGGAAAAGGATTCGTAAGGGGGTAAAAGGAGCAAAAAACCACCCAAAAGGATCCATAGAGCAAGGCATAGGATCAAAAGACGGTTTCCCCATTGCTTCATGTTCATTCAGTTCCTCCCTAACCTTCGTTTCCGATAGTATACCCATCTTGATGAAAAATAAAAGAACCGAGTCGCTGACTCGGTTCTTTTGTTTTCTTTATTCGGGCTTGAAGGTAATGATATATCCGCCCAAATTGTCACCGCTGACCGTCCAGTCCAGATCGGCGGGAACCATCTTGTCCTCTGCCGTTTCGGAAATGTAATAGGTGCGATAGGTTTCATTTTCTGCGGTGATCACCAGGGATTTCTCATAGGAGGTGCTACGCAGCTTGTCCAAATACTGTGTAAGGGAAAGGTTGTTCTGCTTCATATAAGCGGCATGGGGAATGCCTACATAACGGAAAATATTGTCCTCTACGATGATAAATCCGTATTCGTGGGCATGATCATAGATCCACTTATACTTGGCAACTCCCTGAATGGAAGGCTCCTCGGTAGGATCCTTGTCCTCGCTGTAATCAGCATAGTAGGTCAGAGAAACCGTAGTGCCCATTGAGAAGATGGGGTCGATCTGCTCGGAAAGATTGGAGGCAAATGCCTGATCCACAATGAGGTTATCATCGTTGTCGGATTGGTCATAGTAGCCCTTGATCAGCGCATGGAGTGCAATAACCGTTTCCTCGGTTCCGCCAAAATTGGAGGAATCGCGCAGGGTGTAGATGTTCTTCCTCTCCTCGTTTTTTGGACGAGAGGAATGATTGGAAAACTTGACAACATCCGCGTCACCCTCATAAGGGTGATCATCATCCAGCAGAAGCAGATTTCCCTCCACAAGATAGTCCGGATCAAAGGATCCTTTGACATAGTGAGTATCGTCCTGGATTGTGGGATCGCCATTGGGATCGGAATCGCCTGCTGCAAGAGAAACGATCAATCCTACAATGAGAACAAGCGTTGCGAGGATCAAAAGCGCGGATGTAGCTGCAATGATCAGCATACCCTTTCTTCTGCGTGCCTGCTGTTCCACGGTTCCGCTGTTAAAGGCTTCAAGCAATTTGTTCATAGGGAAATCCTCCTTTTATATTTTGGGGAAAGGGGATGGTGACCATCCCCTTGTTTCTTTATGATTACTCAGCGTCCTTGATGGAGAAATCCATGCGGCCCTTCTTGTCCAGACCCATGTACTTCACCTTAACGGTGTCGCCCAGCTTGAGAACGTCCTCTACCTTTTCGATGCGGCGGGGAGCGATCTTGGAAATGTGGACCATACCCTCCTTGCCGGGAGCGTACTCAACGAAGCATCCGAATTCCTTGATGCCTGTAACGGTACCCGTATAAACAGCGCCGACCTCGGGCTCGAATACGATGGCATCGATCATTGCCTTAGCGGCAGCTGCCTGCTCGCCGTTGATAGCTGCGATGCAGATGGTTCCGTCGTCCTCAATATCAACCTTTGCGCCGGATTCAGCAACAATCTTCTGGATCACGGAGCCACCCTTACCGATGACCTCACGGATCTTGTCGGGATCGATCTTGAAGGAAGTCATCTTGGGAGCGTACTTGGAAACCTCAGCTCTGGGAGCGGGGATTGCCTTCAGAATGACCTCGTCGATGATATAGTCACGGCCAACGTGGGTCTGAGCCAGCGCTGCCTTGATGATCTCAGGAGTCAGACCGTCGATCTTCAGGTCCATCTGAATGGAGGTGATACCCTTGTGCGTACCTGCTACCTTGAAGTCCATATCGCCGTAGAAGTCTTCAAGGCCCTGAATGTCCATCATAACGTCCCAAGTGCCGTCCTCGGCGGTGATCAGACCGCAGGAAATACCTGCAACGGGT
>JAFVRI010000029.1 GCA_017504335.1 Clostridia bacterium | reverse complement strand
GTTTCCATTACAGAAGCAAATCAGAATTTCTCAAAAGTCGCAAGACTGGTAGATGAACATGGAACAGCAGTTATTTTGAAAAATAATGTTCCACGTTATCTGGTAATTGATTTTGGTAAGGCAGAAGAGGATGCGATTGCATCCTCTTCTTCTTTGGTACGAGAAGCGGGACTTACGAACCCAGCTTTGCATCTCTTTCCTCTCAATTCTCCCTTATTTTGTTCCGCAAAGCAATCCAACATATACGTTGGAGGGGCTCTGCGTGGAGACTTTCTACAGCAAAAAAGAAGAGGATGCAATTGCATCCTCTTCTTTTTTTGGTGCGAGAAACGGGACTTGAACCCGTACGGTGTGAACCACACGCCCCTCAAACGTGCGCGTCTGCCAGTTCCGCCACTCTCGCATGCCACCGCTTCGCGGCAACATACAATATTATACTCTTTTTTTTAAAAATGTCAAGCCCTTTTTTCAAAATAATTGAAAAATATCAAAAAAAGTTTTCCTATGCCTGAGGGTTCTCCTCGGTTTCCTCAGAAACCGTTGGAATCAACTCCGAACGGCTCTTCGCTCTCCGCTTCTTTCCCAAATATCCAAACAAAAGCGCGCATCCAATCTCACAAGCAATATAGATAGCAAATGCCGCCAGACACATGGGGAGCTTGATTTTTTCGATCATCGCCTCCGAGTCAAAGCCCTTACCAAAGCTCATAATTCCCGCAAGATCTCTGACACCGCCCGCCAAAATCGGGTTAAAGCTCAAAATTGCCGCAAGAATCATTTGCACGATTCCCGCAAGTGCGATAGACGGAATCAAAACTGAAGGATAAAATTCCAAGCTCTTATAGCACTCCTTGTAAATCAATGCCGCCAAAATCGCGCATCCGACAAAGAATCCCGAAGCAACACGAATCCATGCTCTTTGATAATACTCAACAAGCCCAAACGTCATTCCTATCGTCTCCAGCAAAGCGCTGACCAGCAAATTCAAAAGAACGGCAACCGCCATACAAATCAAATAAACAATTCCGTCTGCCAAAATCTGTTTTTTCATACCAAGACCTCCGCAATAAACTACCATAATTATACCACACTTTTCATATAATTGCAATACCGCTTTTTCCACGGAGGAGATTTATGAAGATCCGAATCGGTTTTTTAGCCGTTATGCTTGCCCTTTCCCTTTTACTGACACGATCCCTTTTTTCACTGGGGCTTCTTCTTGCCGCACTCTCTCATGAGTTGGGACATATTATGATGGCAAAGGCATGTAAAATACGGTTAAAGGAATGCACGGTGGGCATATACGGAGCGGGGCTTATGCCGGAATACAGTCTCTACTCCTATAGCAAGGAGATCTTTCTGTGTCTTGCCGGTCCCCTTTGCAATTTCCTTTTTGGTTCCGCAGGACTTGTAATCGGCCTCAGATATCCCTCTGAATTTTTGGAATATTTTTCGATTTCCTCGCTAATTCTCGGATGCATGAATCTTCTTCCTATCCGAGACTTCGATGGAGGCAGGATTCTTCTTGCCGTTTTTTCTGTATTTTTCTCTCCCGAAGCTGCACAGAAAATTCAAAGCATCCTTTCGTTCCTTTTTGTTTTTTTGCTTTGGAGCCTTTCCATTTACCTTTTGCTTTGTCATGCGGCTTCCTTATCCCTTTTCATTTTTTCGCTCTCGCTGTTTGTGCGAATTTTTATACCGGAAGCATGACTGTCTTTTTTGAGGATTTCACGAATCCGGAAGATTATGAAAGAAAACGGCAGTTTTTCGCTTCTTTTTCCCAAATTCTCAAGGTTTATGACGTTTGTTTCAAAATAATGACGAATTTTCAATTTTTTTCGCAAAAACTATTGCATTTTTACTGAATATCTGTTACAATATTCGCATGGATTATAGGGGCAGAGTTATACGCAAATTTTTGCGTACAATCCTGCCCTTATCCCGATATTTCTCTTCGAAGGAGTTTTTATTCGGAATGAAAAAAAAGCTGATCGAGCTGAAGGATATCTGTAAAGCGTTTGACGGTGAACAGATCCTTTCTCATGTTGATCTCTACATCAACGACCATGAATTTATTACGTTGTTGGGCCCATCCGGATGCGGAAAGACCACGACACTTCGTATCATCGGAGGATTTGAATCTCCCGACCAAGGAGATGTATTTTTTAACGGTGAACGAATCAATGATGTACCGCCCTATAAGCGTCACGTCAACACGGTTTTCCAGCGTTATGCCCTCTTTCCTCATCTGAACGTATTTGAAAACATCGCGTTTGGCTTAAGGGTAAAAAAACCCGGTGTAGCATCGCTCTCCAAGGAGGAAATCGTAGCTAAGGTAACCGAAATGCTGAAGCTTGTGAATCTAAAAGGCTTTGAGCGCCGTCGCATCGATACGCTCTCAGGCGGTCAGCAGCAGCGTGTTGCCATTGCCCGTGCTTTAGTCAACCAACCGAAGGTTCTTCTTTTGGACGAGCCTCTTGCCGCCTTGGATCTGAAGCTACGTAAGGATATGCAGAAGGAGCTGAAGTCGATCCAAAAGCGTACGGGAATCACCTTTATCTATGTTACCCACGACCAGGAGGAAGCCCTTTCCATGTCGGACACCGTGGTTGTTATGGCAGACGGACGCATTCAACAGATCGGCACTCCCGTGGATATTTACAACGAGCCCAAGAATGCGTTTGTTGCAGATTTCATCGGCGAGAGCAACATTCTGGACGGTATCATGGAAGAGGACTACCGTGTACGGTTCTCCGGTCAGAGCTTCGATTGCCTGGATGCGGGTTTTGAAGCCAAGGAGCCGGTTGATGTTGTCATCCGTCCGGAGGACGTGGATATTGTTCCTCTTGACCGTTGCATGCTGACGGGAAAGGTTACCTCCATTACCTTCAAGGGCGACTATTACGAGATCATCACCGATGTATGCGGCTTTAAATGGATGATCGAAACCTCTGATGCCGTTAAAGACGGGGAGATTGTGGGACTTTCTATTGATCCCGACGCGATCCATGTCATGAAAAAATCCGAATATTCCGGAAAATACGGCGACTATTCTACCTATAGCGAAGAGGCAGAACACCTCTCAGATGTAGATGTGGAGGAGGATGCTGATTGAAAAGAAGGTCTCTTTTTCAAAAGATGGCGGCTGCGCCTCATATCGTTTGGGCAGTTCTTTTCATTGTCGCACCCATGATCTTCGTATTGTACTTTGCCTTGACCGATTCGGACGGAAATTTTTCCTTTGAAAACATCTCTTCTCTTTCCAGATATTCGAATGTTTTCATTTTATCCATCGCGTTTGCGCTGATTGCGACGGTGGTCTGTCTGCTCATCGGATATCCCTTGGCTTACTTTATGGCAAAGGCAAAGCCAAAAACCCAAAAAATTCTTTTGGTATTGGTTATGCTTCCCATGTGGTGTAATCTTTTGATTCGTACCTATGCATTGATGGCACTGCTTGATAACGGAGGGCTTTTAAATTCTCTGTTGGAATCCATGGGGCTTGACAAGCTTCACATTGTCGGAACCAATGTAGGCGTGATTTTAGGTATGATCTATGACTTTCTGCCCTACATGATCCTTCCCATCTTTACGGTCATGTCCAAGCTGGACAAGCGATATTTAGAGGCATCCGCCGATTTGGGCTGCAACAGCTTTCAAACTATGACCAAGGTGGTTATGCCCTTGACAGTTTCGGGGGTAATTTCCGGTGTTACCATGGTTTTTGTCCCCTCAATCAGCACCTTCTACATTTCTCAGAAGCTTGGCGCGGGAAAGGTTGATTTGGTTGGTGATACCATTGAGCGACTCTTCCAGACCCCCAGCACCTATAATGTCGGAGCTGCTATGTCTCTTGTCATGATGATTCTGATTCTTATTTCGGTTGGTGTTATGAATCGCTTTTCCGATGATGAGGGAGGGATTATTGTATGAAGATCCTTTCCAAGCTCTATATGTTCATCATCTTCGCCCTGCTCTATGCTCCCATCCTCGTTTTGATTATTTTTTCCTTCAACGAAGCGGGAAGTCTCGGAGAATTTTCGGGTGTTTCTTTCAAATGGTACCATGAACTGTTTCAGGATGAAGAAGCCATCAGTGCGCTAAAGAATTCCTTGGTTCTTGCCATCAGCTCTTCGGTAATCGCAACCGTCATCGCAACCTTCGGTGCGCTTGGTCTTCATCACATGAGAAAAAAGTATATCAAGAATGCCATTCATTCGGTGACCAACATTCCCATGATGAATCCCGATATTGTCACCGGTATTTCCATGATGCTCCTATTTGTTTTTGTTGCGGGCATTCTCCAGTACAAGCAGGTTTTTGGCTTCGGAACCTTGCTGATCGCACACGTAACCTTTAATCTGCCCTACGTATTGCTTTCGGTCATGCCGCGCTTCAACCAGCTTGATTCTTCCCTTTCTGAAGCGGCATTGGATCTGGGATGTACCCCTGCTTCCGCATTCTTCAAGGTTGAGCTTCCGCAGGTAATTCCCGGTATTATTTCCGGCTTGATGCTCGGCTTCACCATGTCTCTTGACGATTTCGTCATCAGCCATTTTGTCAGCTCGCCCAATTTCCAGACCCTTCCGCTGTACGTTTACAACCAGACCGTTCACAATGTCAAATTCAGCATGTACGCACTCTGTGCCTTGATTGTTTTTGTTATCCTGATCATCCTTTTGGTAGTTAACTTTTCAGGATCGGTTCGGTTCGGGAAGCGACGCAAAAGAAAGGGGGTAATCCGATGAAAAAAAGAATTTTTTCGTTGATGCTTGCCCTGGTCTTGCTGTCATTTCCTGTTTTGATGACCTCTTGCTCCATTCGTGAAAGCCGCACCACCACCTTATATGTATACAACTGGGGCGAATACATTTCAGATGGTTCCGAGGATTCCTATGATTCCAATGCCGCTTTTGAGCAATGGTATTATGAGACCTACCACGAACGGGTCGAGGTAAACTACTCCACCTATTCCAGCAACGAAAGTCTTTTGGCAAAGCTTTCCAGTGGATCGGTCAGCTACGATGTCATTGTCCCTTCAGATTATATGATTGAGCGTATGATCGAGGAGGATATGCTGGCACCGTTACGGTATGAAAATATTCCCAACGCAAAGACCAATCTTCGTCCCGAATTCTTCGGAGAAAATGCAAAATTCGATGAATACGATAAGGGCAATGTCTATTCGGTTCCCTATTTTTACGGAATGATCGGAATCATTTACAATCAGGATTTGGTTCTTGATCAAAAGAACGTCGGCAGCTGGGCACTCATGTGGGATGAAACGTATGCGGGCAACATCCTTCAGTTCAACAATTCCCGCGATGCCTTCGGTACAGCTCAGTATTATCTGGGATCCGACGTAAACTCCGATAACCGTGAGGATTGGGAAAACGCACTTGCGCTTCTGAAGAAGCAAAAGCCGATTGTTCAGGGCTATGTGATGGATGAAATCTTCAACAAAATGGAGAACGGCTCTGCCGCCATCGCCGCTTACTATGCCGGAGACTTTCTCGCCATGTATGAGAACAACGATGCTCTTGAATTTTTCTATCCCAAGGAAGGAACCAACCTTTATGTGGATGCCATGTGTATTCCCAAGGACAGTGAAAACAAGCTGATTGCGGAGCGTTACATTAACTTCATGCTGGAGGAAGAGCCCGCCGTTGCCAATGCGGAATACACCTATTATGCTTCCCCCAATCGTTTGGTATATGAGAACGAGGAATACCGTGCATATCTGGATGATATCAAGGAAGGTGCCTTTGATACCATGTATGATCCCGAAAGCATGAAGACCGCCAGCTTTTATCGAAATTTGGAAGATGACAAGCTTGTTCTTCTCAATTCTCTTTGGGAGGATCTAAAATCCGATATTTCGATTTCCTCCGGTATTTATGTCATCTGCGCGATTATCCTTATTCTCCTCTTAGGATCCTTTATTTTCTTCGCTTTACGAAAGCGATACAGAAACAATTACTAAACAAAGAAAGCTCCCAAGGACTTCCCTGTCCTTGGGAGCTATTTATATAAATCGCTTAGGTTTCCGAAGAGGCATATGCGTCAACTACCTCTTGGGCAAGCTTTTTTGCTTCGTTTGCCACCCATTCGGGAGAAAGAATTTTCATCTTTCCGCCAAAGCCCAAAACCCATGAATAAAAGGTAGGGCTGATCATTACCTTTGTACAAAGATCAAAGGTGTCACCGTGATTCAGAATCATCACATCGGTTCCAAAGCGGTCAATTACAACACCTGCCAGAGAAGAATCCACGCAAATTTGCACATTAACAGCTGCTTCGCCATACATGCCAAAGGTCCGTCTGGAATAGATTGCCATATCGAAATCCGAAAATGCCTGCTCCCCGTCCCGACGCTGATCCAACATACGAATCTTCAACATCTTGTCCACACGGAAATGCTTAATGATTCCCGCCTCACTATCGAAGGCAACCAAATAGTAATATTCGTCATCCCAAGAAAGCGCCCAAGGGCTGATTACATACTCATCGCCGTTTCTGCGCAGGATTCTTTGCTTATAGGAATTCCATTCAAAATAACGACAGGCAATTTTTCGGTTCTCATGAATGGCTCGATGCAGTACGGCAATATTTCCATAGATTTCTTCGTTCTCTGTTTTTAACCAATTGGAATCAAACACCTGACGATGCAATGCAGATGCCTCATATCGGCTTCCCATTGCTTCAATTTTCTTGGTCAGCTCCCTGCTCTTCTTGGGGGTCAGAAATTTTGCGGACTGAACCGCATCCACCAAAATCCGAAGCTCAGCCAACTCAAAATCATGTGACGCAAGATAGTACCGAACATGTGTATCTCGAACAACCTGAATATCCATCCCGCAAAGCTTGAGTGCTTCTATATCATCATAAAGACTTTTTCGCTCCGCGCTGATATCGTATTCACGCAATGCGGAGGAAAGCTCTGATAAGGTAAGCCCATGATTCTCATCGGTTCGTTCACGGAAGATCCGCGCCAAAACCATCAGCTTTATTTTTTGATTTGGCATCTTTGCCATGGGTGCGCTCCTTCCGTCTTTTATTCGTTCGCTTCTACTCTTTTATTGTATCACAGAAGGAGAAAAAAATCAAGTCCTTACATGGTGATAAGTGCATAAACCACAATACCGATGCACATTAAAATTCCACCTGCCATAGCAGCCAAAGAAAATGCAGAGGTGTGACAGTTTTCGGACACCAAATTTTCCTCCGTGGATTCCTGATAAACCTCATATGCCTTGGGTGCCTCATAGCTCTTAAAATAAGAATCGTAACCTGTACGTTTCATCGTTCCGTTCATTTGATTTCTCCTTTCACGAAAGACTTTATGCTCTTTCCTTGTGATTTCATTATAGCTCATGAATTGTGTCATAAAACGGACAATGCAAATCTTTTTAAGAAGTTTTTCTTTATATTTTTGAATTTTTCTTCTTTTTTTGACTATTTTCATTCCTTGTTCCCGATAATTTAGTTCCATCTTTGGAAGAAAAAACGGAAGCGCTACGTTCTTAACGTAGCGCTTCCTGATGTATGAAACATTAATCGAAGTTAATTCTCTCCTCTTCAATTACAAGAGGCCGCTTCATAATACGGGTATTCATCGCCATAATATACTCACCGAGGAACCCAATAAAGAAGAGCTGCAAGCCGCCGATCAAGAGAATTGTCGAGATAATCGCCAGGGTAGATACTGAGAACAGATAGGGATTGACAATGGCAAAGATCAAGGAAACGATCTCACCAACGAAACCGAGACCACTCAAAAGGACTCCTAAGAATGAGGCAAAGCGCAAGCCGAATTTCGTATAGGACGTAAAGGACAGCATTGCCGCATCGTAAAGGCTGAAGAAATTATTGCTGGTTTTTCCCGCACGTCTTTTTGCCTGCTCATATTCCACCTTTTTGATCTTGGGTCCCAGCTCCGCTACGATACCGCGCAAGAAAGGAGTCGGATCATCTAAATTGCGAAGAACCTCTACAAAGCTCTTGTCGTACAGACCGAAACCGGTAAAATGCTCGATCTGGTTAACCTTGGAAAGCTTGCGAATCATCTTATAATAAATGCTTCGCAGGAAGTACATCAGCTTGCTTTCCTTACTGGAGGTCTTTACACCAATGACGATCTTATATCCGTTTTCCCACTCGGCAATCAGCTTGGGGATCATATCAATAGGATCCTGAAAGTCACAGCATACGCAAAGGGTACAATCTCCCGTTGTTTGACAAATACCGTAATAGGGCGAATTAAACTGACCAAAGTTTTTAGAATTGAAGATCGCACGGATCTTCGGATTCTTCGCACAAATTTCACGCAAAAGCGGACGGGTGTTATCCAACGAGCAGTTGTCAATAAACAGGATCTCATAGTCGTACTGGGGCATTTGCTCCATCTGAGCAACCAATGCCTCACTCATGGGAACAACATTCTCTTCCTCGTTATAACAAGGAACCATAATACTGATCTTCTTCATTCTCTCTCTCCAATCAAACATTACTTCGTCTTATTTGCAAAACGAGCATCGTACCATTCTACTGTTTCACGGATGCCCTCATCGAAGGAGACACGGGGGCAAAAGCCCGTATCCTCGGTCAAAGCCGTAATATCCGCACAAAGGTACATCACCTGCTTTTCTGCATAGGGCACCTCTCCAAGGCCTAACTCGGAATTCGGTGCCGCAGCATCGCGGATTTTCAAAATGTAATCCTTCAAGGGCTTAGGATCTCCGCTTCCGAGGCAATATACACGACCGTGCTTGCCGTTTTCCGCCAAAGCAAGGAATGCATCTGCCGCATCACCGCTATACATATAATCCCAAATTTGCTCTCCTGCGGTAAAGCTTGGCTTTTCTCCGTTTTTCAGCTTGGAAACCGTGGACATCACCATGGAGGTCGCCGTATCATGAGGTCCATACACACTCAGAATTCTTGCCCATATATGGCGAATTCCCTTTTGCTCGCACATGATACGAGTCATTTGTCCTGCGCAAAGCTTTGCCATACCGTATCCGTTTTCGGGGAATGCAGGTGTCGAAGGCAGAAGCTTCCCCTCTACACGCCCGTATTCTGCCTGTGAGCCTGCTCCGATAAAGGTATGGCATCCCAACCGTTCCGCCAAGGAAACGGCGTCCAGAGCATAACGAACGTTTCGATTTTGCATGGACATATCATTTCGGGACGCTCCCGTTGTTCCCTCCCAAGCAAAGTGAAAGAATACATCAAATTTCTCTTCCGAAGAAAAGGTTGCCATATCGGCAAGAGAGCAATTTACCTTTCGAATCAAGGGATGATTCGGAATATCCGCGCTTCTGGGAGATTCAGTACGGCAAAGCACCAAAACCGAGATGCCGCGACGGATCATTTCCTTCATCAGCGCCATTCCAATCGAACCGGTCGCTCCGGTCAACACTGCTTTCATCGCATCAATTTCCTTTCGGTCATTTGGAATATCAAAAAAGCTCCTGACACACAGAATCAGCGACAGAATTGCTCCGGCGCTGATTCAAATGTATTTCACGGTTTGATTTTAGTCGTGGATTAAGCATCAATCCATGCGCTCTCAGACACAAAGCGCGCGATCTGGCGATCCATGCATGCCGCCACGTCATTGCCGTCTCGCATACACTTCGACCACTCTACCGTATTGGCTACGGCACCCGACAGATTCCATACGGGCTTCCAGTCAAACACGGTCTTGAGCTTGGAGCAATCCAGCTTCAGGAAGTTTGCCTCATGAGGACCTCCATCATAGCGGTTGATCCACTTCATATCCTCTCCCCACGTACGGCAGAACAGATCCACAAGCGCTCCTGTACGGAAGCAATCACACTCATCGGGACCCACATTGTAGTATCCCGCAAATGCACCGTCCTCGTACTGACGCTGTGCAATCATCAAATATGCCATAACGGGCTCCAGCACGTGCTGATACGGACGCGTGGAATGAGGATTTCTTACGATAATATCTCTGTGCTCTAATGCAGCACGGATACAGTCGGGAATGATTCGATCATTGGCGAAATCACCGCCACCAATCACGTTACCCGCACGGGCAGTAGAGATGGCAACATGACCATCCGCAAAGAAGGAATCCTTATAGCTATGAGTCACCAGCTCCGAGCAGGATTTACTGTTGGAATAAGGGTCAAAGCCGTCCAGAGGTTCATTCTCACGGTAGCCCCACTCCCACTCATTGTTCTTATAAACCTTATCGGTGGTTACGTTCAAAAAGGACTTGACCGAATTCGAAAGACGAACACACTCAAGAATATTGACCGTTCCCATTACGTTGGTCTCATAGGTATATTTGGGATCCTTATAGCTGTCACGAACGATGGGTTGTGCAGCAAGATGCAACACGATCTCGGGCTGTGCTTCGTCAAAGCATTTCTTCAACGAATCAAAATCTCGAATATCTCCGATCACGGAATGCATGCCATCGGCAATGTGAGCCATATCAAACAATGCGGGATCAGTAGGAGGCGTTTGGGAATACCCCGTAACAATAGCGCCTGCGTTCTTCAGAACCTGACACATCCAAGAGCCCTTAAAGCCCGTATGTCCGGTTACAAAAACTTTTTTACCTTTATAAAAGTTCAAATTCAACATTAGTCTTCCCAATTCTTCCAAGGAGCATTACCGGCCAAATACATATCTTCCAACGTGTCATGGTCCTTCTTGGTATCCATGCACTGCCAGAAGCCATCGTGATGGAAGCCCATCAGCTGACCATCCTTTGCAAGCTGCTCCAAAGGATATTTTTCAAATACTGTGTCGTCACCGTCAATATAATCAATGACCTTAGGATCCAAAACCATGAAACCGCCATTGATCGGGTTTCCGTCAGAATCTCTCTTCTCACGGAAGGATGCGATCTGGTCGCTACCCCTATTCATCTTAATAACACCGAAACGCTGACCTGTATTGACAACCGTCAAGGTAGCAAGCTTTCCACTCTGCTTATGGAAATCAACAAGTGCGTTGATATCAACATCCGAAACACCGTCACCGTAAGTAAGAAGGAAGGGCTCATCAGCCTTCAGATATTTACGAATTCTCTTCAAACGTCCGCCGGTCATGGTATTAAGTCCTGTATCGGCAACAGTAACCTTCCACTGCTCGGTATAGGTCTTATGAACCTTCATGCGGTTGGTCGCATTGGTAAAATCAAAGGTTACATCGGAATGGTGAAGGAAGTAATCGTTGAAAAAATCCTTCACTACCTGTTGCTTATATCCGGCACAAATAATGAACTCATTATATCCGTACGCGGCATAATTCTTCATAATGTGCCACAGAATTGGCATGCCTCCGATTTCAATCATCGGCTTCGGCTTAAACTGCGATTCCTCCGAAATTCTGGTTCCAAAGCCTCCTGCTAAAATAACAACTTGCATATTGGCTTATCCTTTCTTTTTCTTTCGTTTTAATGAGACCGAATGTGCAAAGTATTTTCGTTCGAGAAAATCTAACTCCACACGCTATTATCATACCATATAATACAAAAAAAGTCAATAGGATGTTCAATTAATGTTAAAAAAATCATCAATTTTTCAACAAAAAATCACATATCTCTTCAAAAAAAACTAATTTTTATTGTTTCTGACTCATTTCACGCTCCAGAGCGGATGGAGTAAAAAAGACCTTTCCGAAGAGGGTGTCCCCATTGCGGATCGGTATCATTTTTCCGCCGTGATTTCGTACTACCGTGTCGTAGGTAGGATAGTTCAGAAGAACGGGAATTACGGTCTTTCCTTCCACATCGATCTTAGGAGATACCGTCTTTGGCACCGGTTTCCATTTTCCGTCAACCGCTTCCCTTTTCTCCCGATCCTCGTCTGTTTTCCAAAGCGGCTTTGGGGATTGATGCCGAACAGAAATTCTTCCGTCTTCTCTGATCATAAGCGTTGTTCCGCGGAGATAACAAGCCCACAGCTTCACCCAATATACCGTGTTCTCATTTTCAAGCGCAAAGTCAAACTGCTTTGATCGATTGCTCGAAAGCAGTACTCCACCCCGTAACGGGATCCAAGAAAAGCCCAAGCGCTTTCCCGTAATTTTCAACCGTTTTATCATCCGATGCCGATGAAACAACATCCATCCGTACGGAAAGAGCAGGATCCCCGCAATCAATGGAATCAGCAAAAAAATCATGAAACTCGTACCTCTCAGCCCTTGATGTCTATATTATAGCATAACCCAATAAAAAAGTAAATGACGAATTTTTGATTTTTTAATGAAACAAATATACGGAAAACCGACTATTTTTTTCATTGTCCGTCCCATGCCTTTACATACGTGCGATAATACTGCTCCTGAAAATGAATAGCTCTTGCGATTTCCTCTTCGCTGTACAGAATGCCGACAGGAGCGGCAATCAGCTTATCCTCCACATCATTTTCCCGAAAAACAATACCAACAATTCGTCCTTCAAATCTATCAAGCGGCTCTTCCACCCCCATGATATACACATCCAGCTCTTCCCCGTCACCGCCCAATACACCGGGAATATAGCCGTAATTGATGGGATAGATCAAATCATACTTTGGCTTATGATGGATATACCCGATGGGACGGTCAATTTCGATCTGTACGATCCGACCGAGATATCCC